>NZ_JACJPP010000026.1 GCF_014696135.1 Nodosilinea sp. FACHB-141
AACAGCGACCAAATCGAGGCCGTCAGCGATGGGCTAATTGCCCACCTGCTGGATAAAAAGCAGCTGCGAGCGTACCAGGGCGAGGTCGGTGCCGACCAGGTCCAGGCAGAACTCGCTCAGGCGATCGCCCGGGAGCTCAGGCTCTCAGACGAGGCTGAAACATTGGCCAAGTCGCTAGGGTTGCTGGGTAAACCAAAGGCACCACAACTGCCCCCAAAGCCCTCGGAGGCAGCAACACCCGGTCCCTCATCTGAGAGCACATCAGCTGATGCTGTCCCGGTGCCGTTTGCCCCGATCCAACTTGACCCAGACTGCCCCCACTTCCTGCTGCTGGCGGGTAGCCGGGAAGGTAAAAGCAACGCTCTCCGCTGCTTGCTCGACGGCCATGCTCGCGTCAACTACGTCAGCACCAAGGCCACCGACCAGGTGCCGGCCCATTGGGAGGGTTACGTACTCTGGGGGACGCCTGAGGAGAAGGGGAAGCAGCTGCAATGGTTGCTCGCCCACTGGGGGGCAAAGCTGGCCGCCCATGCCGAGGGCACCGACACCGAGCCGGAGTGGTTCGTCTTCGACGAAGCCATTCAAATTCGGACCTACGCCAAGCGCTCAAAGGTGAAGGGATTGGCTGATGCCCTCGCCGGGCTACAGGTTGAAATTGCGACTCAGGGAGCGGCGATCGCGGCTTACGGGGTGCTGCTGGCTCAGACCAAAAATGCGGGGCCGTTGGGTATCGACCTTGACCTATTGCAGCAGAATTTCAGGATGGTGCTGCCGCTGAAAAGTAAGCGACGGTTGGCCCTCTCAGTGATTGAAAAGATGGGTGGGCTACGGCTCACTCTTGAGCAACGGGAAGACATTCTCAGCCACCCTAACCGCTACTTGCAGCTGTGGTTAGGAGAGGATGAGGACATCTACCATGATGTCTTGCCCGAGTTTCAAGGGACGTTGAAGCCCCTAATTAAATGCCCCATTGAGGATGGTACCAGCGCATCGCAGCGGCCCCAGGAAACGACCGCACCCAAACCCCTCGGGGTGAGGATTTTAGATTACCTGAAGGGGCACGGCGAGGCTAAGACGGCAAGGGAGATTCGCAACTCTTGCACCCGTCCTACTGATAACCCCAGGGCATCGACAGACGAAGTTAAAGACTTGCTTGGTCTGATGATTTCTGAGGGGCAAATTCAACGATGGGAGGACGGCAGCACCGAGCGCTACCAGGCAACTGGCACAGCGTAGGTGTAGGCGTAGGTGAGCCATAAAAAGGGCTGTAGGTGCCCTCACCTACGCCGCCTACACCCACCTACACCGCCTACGCCTACACCCTCTCACCTACGCCACCTACACGCCAACTGTCACACACTCGGCCGAGCTATTTAGGCATAGCAAATATGACCTGGCAATGCCCTTACACCCCACTCGAATTGCACCAGCTCAACCCTGACGATTTTGCCTACGGCGATCGTGTTGTCTTGCCCGATGGCCGCACTGGGATGGTGTCTAAGGTGGGCTATAAATACGGTCACGTCGATGCGGATTCTGGGGCTGATTGGAAAGGCTACCTGAGCGAGCTAAGGCCAGCAATACTTGATGAAGTGGGGCAACCTAGAGTGCAGCAATTGAGCCTGCTGTAGCGCGATCTTGCAGAGGCCAAACAAAAACCCCCACGGGCCAGCGGTGTCGGTGGGGGTTAGTTATTAGGGTGCATCTACGATTCAGGACTCCTGCCCGCTGCCTACCCATGGTGCCCTCGTCAGTGGGGGCGGTAGCAGGGGTAAGCTATTTGGCGTAAATGGAATTTCACATCTGCCCCTGGCGATCGCTGGGGGCTTTGTTTTGCTCTGCCCTCGGTCGAGAGTAACGGGGTAGGCAACCCGGCTAGCTGCGCGAGCAGCCAACTATTCACCCCACGACCATTAGCGCTTGTTGGCTTTAACCACTTGGCGATGAGTCTACAAACAGTGCCAACAGTTTTGGTGTAGCCCTAATTAGCCGCGAATACCAGCCCCAGCAGTTTCGCGGGGACGATCGCATTCTCTCGATGACGTTTCCAAAGTTGGCTGTGATGGTGGCTGACACCTTCGAAGTGGTTGGCCCTTAAAGCTTGGCTACATCTTCTTCATTTCTTTTTCATTTAACCCCCTAGACACAGCCGCTGATTTGCCATTAGATGAGCTTAGGTAAAAAAGTATTAAGCAGATCTACTTACGAGTTATGTCACTCTTTTTCGGTCAGCCCCAAGGCAATCGACAGGCAGGCAGTCCCCCATAAATTGGGTATTTGCTGTCTTGCGCATCTCAAAAGCCTTTCATGACCGAAGGCGACTGTTAGACCGTGCCAGCCCAAGAGTAGATTCATTCAAAAATTTGAGATAGCAGACGGCAATCACGCGGCCCAGCTTGCCATCACAGCATTGCAACTAACCCTAATCGGCCTGTGAACTAATCCACAGCATTCGGGAGCAGGGCTGGAAGAGTTAGGCCGATACTTTTCTGTCTAGCTCTCCCAGGTTTATTTTTCCAGGCTTCAGGAGATCCCTTGAACAAGTCTAATTTCAATCTTCGACCTCTAAATTTGCGTGCCCTGAAGCGGGATTGGTGGTCTAACCCTAAGGCTGACCTGCTGGCTGGGGCGGTGGTGGGGCTGGCGCTGATTCCAGAGGCGATCGCGTTTTCGATCATCGCCGGGGTTGACCCAAAGGTAGGCCTCTACGCCTCCTTCATCATTGCTGTCGTCACCGCTTTCTTGGGTGGGCGACCGGCCTCAATTTCCGCTGCCACTGGGGCCATGGCTCTGCTGATGATTGATCTGGTGCGCGACTACGGGCTGGAGTACCTGCTAGTAGCCACCCTGCTGTGCGGCGTATTTCAGGTGATTTTTGGGGTGCTGCGGCTGGCTCGCCAGATGCGCTACGTCCCCCGCGCCGTGATGGTGGGCTATATCAATGCCCTGGCGGTACTAATTTTCTTAGCGCAGCTGCCTCAGCTAACGAACGTGCCCTTTGCTGTGTACGTGATGACGGCGCTGTCTTTAGCGATCATTTACATCCTGCCGCGCTTTACCAAGGCGGTGCCTTCGCCCCTAGTGGCGCTGTTTGTGATGACGGTAGCGGCGATCGCCCTCGGCATTGATGTGCCCACCGTCGGTGACATGGGCGAGTTGCCCACCACCCTGCCTATCTTTACCCTACCCCAGGTGCCCTGGTCTCTGGAAACCCTGAGGATTGTGCTGCCTACGTCGCTGACGATGGCTGTAGTAGGGCTGCTAGCCTCCTTTCTTACCGCTTCGCTAGTGGACGAGTTGACCGACACGCCTAGCGACAAAAACCGGGAAGCCAAGGGGCAGGGCATCGCCAATATCATTACCAGCTTCTTTGGCGGTATGGCCGGCTGCGGCATGATTGGCCAGTCAGTGATCAACGTGCAGTCAGGCGGGCGGGGACGACTCTCGACCCTGTGTGCTGGCATGTTTCTGCTGTTTGCCATCTTGGTACTCAGTCGCTGGGTGCAGCAGATGCCCATGGCGGCTCTGGTAGCGGTCATGATCATGGTCTCCATCGGCACCTTTCGCTGGGCGTCATTTCGCGACATTGCCAAAATTCCCCGCACTGAGACGGCGGTGATGCTGACCACCATGCTGGTGACCATCTTCACCCGCAACTTTGCTTTAGGGGTGGCCACAGGCATCGTCATGAGTACGGTGTTTTTCAGCCGCAAGATTGCCCGATTGGTGTTTATAGACAAGGTGCTGAAAGACGACGGCAAGCACCGCGTCTACAGCGTATCGGGGCAAATTTTCTTTGTTTCGATTGAAGAATTTCTCGACGCCTTTGACTTCGAAGAATTTGTCGATTGCATCACCATCGACCTCACCCACGCTCACCTGTGGGACCAAGGGGCCGTCGCCGCCCTGGATAAGGTGGTCAACAAGTTTCGCCGCGCCGGTGCCGAGGTAGAGGTAGTCGGCCTCAACGAAGCCAGCGCCACTCTGGTGAACAAGTTAGCCGTCCACAGTCAGCCATCTGCCCTACAGAAATAGTCATCTCATGAAACGAATTTTACTTTGCACTGATGGCTCTACCTTTGCCCAGAGCAGCTACCCCTACGCGACCTGGTTTGCCCAGGGCATGGAGGCCAGCGTTGACGTGCTCTACGTCACCGACTCGCGGGGCCAGGCCACAGCTGAAGCTAGTAACCTGAGCGGCAGCATTGGCCTGGGGGCCGCCGAGAGTCTGCTGAAACAGCTGGTGGAGGTGGAGCACGAGCGAGCCAAGCTCAACCACCAGAAAGCCAAGCTGATTTTAGATGACGCTGAAGCGGCGATCGCCGCCCATGGAACCGCCGTCAAGCTGATCCACAAGACCGGCTTTTTGGTGGACTGCTTGGAAAGTCTCGAAGCCGATGTGGACCTCATTGTAATGGGCAAGCGAGGTGAAGCCGCCGACTTTGCCTCTGGCCATCTAGGGGCCAATGTCGATCGCATTGTGCGCAGCGGCCACAAGCCCTGTCTGATTACGCCCAAAACCGTGGTGCCGATGGAGCGACTGCTGGTGGCCTACGACGGTAGCCCCACTGGCCAGGAGTTGCTGCAGTTCTTAATGGATGCTCCCAACCTGCGGAACCTGGAGATTCACCTGCTGACGGTGGGGTCATCGGAGTCCGACGCTGAGAACGCCCGGTGCTTAGCCGAGGCTAAGGCGGTGCTGCAAGAGGCAGGGTTGTCGCCTAACGCGAGTTTGCAGGTTGGGGAGACGGATAAGGCGATCGCCCGCTACATCAACGACCATGACATCAGCCTGCTGCTGATGGGAGCCTACGGCCACCGCCGCATTCGCCACCTGGTGATCGGCAGCACGCTCCGCAGCTGCCAAATTCCGGTGCTGCTGTACCGCTAGCGTTGCTTGGCCCAAGCTGTGCCCGTTCAAGTTTTTCTACACACAATAAGGCTCACAGCCCACGGCAATCATGAATTGCATCAATTTTTGCAATACCAAAGGGGATGTGCTGGGTGGTCTCACCAGCGAGGGCCCCCGAATACTTCCGCACAAAATAAAGCTCCCCAGACACGCTCTGAGGAGCTTTGCTTACAGTCATTTTTTATCTACGACGCTTTTCGCGAGCAGGTCAAGTGCAGGCGGCTAAGCTACAAAGCCTCGCGGTTTGTCTCAAATTGCAACCCGGCGTTATGGTGAGTTGCTTCTCGCCCGTATTTACTGAAATCCAGACTGTTTTTACATATCTTGCGAATAACGTCTTCCACCTGGGCTTCCCAGCTTTTTGAGTATGTAAAAAACTGTCCTCTCAGGGTCATAGCGCCTTTCTGCTTTTGTCGATAAAAATCCTTATCCGTCGCTAGCCTCAAAATAGCGTTGAAGTAATCATCTACGTCGTCAGGAGTAACTTCCACGGCTGCATCTCTAACTATAGATAGCGCTGGACAGACAGGGGATGTGACGATTGGCTTTCCCATAATCACACCCTCAGCAACAACCTTATTAAATCCTTCAACAAAATCTTTGGTTGTTGGAACAGCAACTACGTGAGATGCTTCATACATTTCACGTAGCTTATCTCGCTGACAGTGGCCATGTACGACAAACTGTTTTTCAATGCCAACCTCCAACGCAGCCGCTTTAAGCTTTTCTACCTGGCTACCAGTACCGCAAATATTGAAAACACAGTTGGGATTAACAGATATAAATCTCTTCGCGACTTCTAAAAGTAGATAGACCCCTTTGCTGACTTCTACTCTGCCAGCAAATAAAACCTGAAATGCTTCAGATTCAGTATCGTAGTCTCGAATCTTGATATCGTCAAGAAACTCTTTTCTATAGGCGGGAACAAACGTTCGGATAGGACGGCTACAACCATTAGTAATCTTGACGACCTGATTTTTAATGTCTTCAGAGACAACGCAAATTTCTACGCAGCCGTATCGGAAGAACCAGCTATTCAGCTTTTGAATAATTTGCTGCACGGCAGTAGGCTGCTTATACTTGGGCCACAAAGTGCAGTGGATTGTAGGAATAACCTTGATGCCAAGCAAAGGAAGAATACTTAATAGAAACCAAAAGGTTCTATCTTCGCTAATGACTAAGATGTCAGCCCTGAAGAGAATCACTGAAAAAATCAGTCTTAAACCTGACCAAAGCTGGCCAGCAAAGAAGGCAATGCTACTTCTAGACTGATGTTTTAGAGATCTAAATTCAATCCTAAAGTCATCATCTCGTATAAGACCTTTTTTATCTCTTGCTGAGATCAACCAAGATTTTGCGTTGAATTTTCTAGCTAATTCATAAAAGTGCTGAGCGTAGGTGATTGCAAAATGGGAAGGATCATCTTGTCCTACAACCCAGTGCATGTAAACACTCGTAGCATCTACAGGGGCTGAAGAGTATACTATTCTTAACTGCTTATCAAGACTCATAGTAATAATGGGGGTGCGTTTTGGTGCTGAATTTTATGCTACTGGTTACACATTATGTTGCATATTAGCCATACAACATTTAGGTTTAACGTAGCGACTTAGTGATTGGTAGATGCAGCTTCTGACGCTATGTCTCAGCTTTTATCATAGCTAGATAAAGCTTCAAGTATGGTTCACCTAGAGCTATTAAGAGCCGAATTCAATAATATATAAAATTTAGGGCTGGGTCATATGCTCTTAGATAGAGTTCAGCGTCCAGTTTTACTATATAGCTACAGCTACGTGGATTGGGGCATAAGCTAGGCATATAAAAACCTCTATTTGAGTGGCATGCATTAAGCAATGAACGGCACCATATTATGACGAAGTAGCAACTCTTTGAAGCCAAGGCTCTTAGCAATCAGCGTCTTAACGCTCTGAAGCAATTACCTAATTCTTAAACGAGTTCTCACCTTTTACTTGAGCTAGCAGATAGTTGTTCTTTACGGCTTTTAATTACTCTAGCGGGTACCCCTACAGCTACCGAATATGGTGGGATATCACGGCTAACAACGGCCCCAGCCCCAATCACACTCCCTGTGCCAATCGTTACCCCGTCAAGTACTTTGACTCCCGTGCCTAGCCAACAGTCGTCTTCAATCGTTATTCCCAGCGTCGTTAACGGCTGAGCATGCATAGGTCTTGTTAGATCATCGAACCCATGATTGTTGGCATATATGCAGCAGTGCGATGCAATCATGCAGTTGCTGCCAATATTGATTGCTCCAGGACCTGCTAAGCAGCAGTAAGGCCCTAACCCCGAGTTTTCTCCAATGACAATGCCACTTGACCGGCCCTGATGGCCACAATCCCTAATGCTCACGCCGAGGTCGATAGCTGCATTGGCCCGAATCTGAATGAGATTACCCCCGCTATGAATCTCAGCATATTGATTAATCCAAGCACCTTTCTCAATAGAAATACGATTTGTGCCGCTGAATCTAACTCTTGAGCCGATTGTTGCAGAGCTATCTAATTGCTTAAACAAAGGCCGAAATCCTATAACTCTTATCAGTTTTCCGGCCTTTGTTGGAATGGCGCTTAAACTTCCGGTCACAATTGATTCGAGGCCTCGTCTCAAATAACTCATGATTTTAAGTTCTCTACTCTTTGATTTACTTAATTCGCGTCTTGCCTCTTAAGACAGGCTTATCCGTAATTCTTTTGCTCCCAGAAAACCTAGGCGCATGTTGCTTAAAGCTGGCACTTCACGACGTAAGGTTGTTCGCCGTCGCGCGAGTTACTGGCTCGTCGTGTGATGATAGTCGAAGAGATTGCCGCCTTGGAGTACTGGTCCTTAACGGCATAAACTTTGCCCACATAAGTTCAGGCAAGAAGTTTATGTTCCTCGTTTATTAGTAGCCAGATTTTCGCTATACAACACTAGAATGTTCCCCTGTGTTGCCTTATTCCTAGGAAGCAGACAATTTGCTACCGTAAGTCAATTTGACTGTTAAGGATAGAAGCAACTACAGCCCTAGGAAGTTTAGCTAGTAGCAAGACCAATATCAACAAGGCAAAAAGCTGATATTGCTTGACTTGGCTAACGTTAGGCCGAGACGGGATCTGAATTGGAACATTCTGGGTGCTGAAAATGCTGCTCTCAATCAATGAGAGTCACCGCATTTCTTCTAGTAAATTCTTGTTTAAGGGGGAGTCAAGCCGCCTGGAATTCTCACCGCCGTGACCGGTAAGCAAACTCGGTTTAAGCGGGCCAAGCGCAACCCTTTCAGCAAAGGCTGATAGATATCGGTGTAGAAGTATGACTTGTTAAAGATTGGCATAAACATACATCAACTTCATACAGGCTTTACGTTATTGTTAAGCTCTCAATAAACGCAAGGCGGAGGGTTTGGTTTAAGCTTACTGCTAAATTCTTTTGACGACAACCCATATTTAATTAGTCTTGCTTTAATTCATCTGTCAAGGTTGTGCTGGCTAGGTCAACGGTTCAATCTTGCCCCTGTTCAATTAACTTTTTGTAGATTCAACAGAGGCAAGATTATGCGATCGCATTTCGTCTCGTTTTTTGTTCAGCTCCATACTGGAGCTGCTCTGTGGGGCGCTGCTGTTGGCGGAGCGGATGGGCGAACACCCTTGAGCTGCTGGTCCATGGCGTGCTGCCGGTGCTACTGCAGTGCTCTGGCTTTGAACGTGTTTAGTCGTTGACCCCCACTCTGGCGCTGCTGGCCCCGCTTATTGTGAGCAGGGTAGCGCTTTGGTCCGAGCAGCGATCGCAATGAAAAGGAATCAGAGGAGAAGAGCTAAAGCTGCGGCTTTAGTACTACCCCAAGGCCAGCGCCAGTAGCGCCATTCCCTACGGAGGCGTTCAGTAGGGCAAAATGGGTTAGTTCGATGTTGAATCTCCTGGCTTTCAATGGGGAGTGCCCCGAATCAGGCCACATAGTTGCCCCGTCCCACAGAGCAGCATCACAATCTCTCTTGGTAGCGCTTTCGTGAAACGTTCCAAAATTTAACACTGTGCTGGACAATTACCGCTCAGCTACGTCAGGGCCGCCTATGGGTACAGGTATGGGGTAAGCCAGATCGGCTAGCTGCGCGCGCAGGCAACTACTCCTCTTGGCTCAATGCCTAATTATTTTTTGTGTAGCAAGCAGTTTCGTACAGCTTTGCCTCTCAACCTGTACGGCAAACGATCTAATCGGATAAAGATTCGATGTTTACTCGACTTCCGCTGTTTGTCTTGCCTGCATAGTTTTCCTCGCTTTCACTTACAGGTGACACATCGTTGGCTCTGATTTCTTGCACCTGACCAACGATGAAAATAAGTGTGAAGGGTTGTTTCATTTCGCGCTCGACAAAGGCTTGCAGCAAAGACACTTGCTTGGGCGTAATCGGATCCTGAGCACGCACATCTAAATATACTTCTGGTGGATTTGTTAACCAATTAGTTTGAATTTTCAACAGCCCTAAGCGCTGAAAGGTCACGGTGCGATTTAACAGTGCTTGTTTCAAACTCGTTTCTAGCTGTGCCTGCCGCACAAGGCGGAAAAAACCAACACCCAGCGGGACAAACAGCATGGCGGTTAATGCGAGTGTCCAGAGCAATGCCCGATGAGCGCGTCGCAGCGAGGCGTAGCCAGTGAACAAGAACGCGAGCATACAAGCCAGCGTAATGCCCAGCAGGTTTGTGAGGTAGAGCAGCATTGCCCCCCAACTCAGCGACCAGTTCGCCTGCGACAGCCCTAAACCAACGACACAAATGGGCGGCATTAGAGCGACCGCGACCGCAGTTCCGGCCAAACTCCCCGAGATCTTAGGCTGTACTTTGGCATAGCCGCTAATGCCGCCTGCTACTATCGCAATGCCTAGATCCAACAGGGTAGGCGCTGAGCGGGCGAGCACTTCGCTATCGTAGCTAGGAATACCGACCAGTTTCCCGAGACTGAACGCGATCGCGACTGCTAATAAAGTGCCAATGATAATGGCAATGATGCCTTTGCGAAACAGAGAGATTTCTCCCTGCAGAGCACCAAAGGCAAGCCCTCGAATTGGCAGCATCAGCGGGGCAATGATCATTGCTCCAATAATCACAGCAGCACTGTTTGCCAGTAAGCCAAAGGTAGCGATCGCACAGGAACCAATAACTAAAGCTAGGTAGGATGAGTCCAGTGTAGCTTCTGCCAGCAAGCCTGCCTGAAGCTGCTGTAATTGGGCTAGTTCTGCCTCTTTACGCTGAAAGTGCCGGAAACGTCTACGCAGGTCGTTTAGCAAACTCTTCTCCTTCTCAGCTTTAAGTTCCCGTTTGTCCTCAACATCCTACCCGCGATTCTAAGGGTCATACAGACCCAGCGGTCATGTAGAAAGAGACTAAAGGTAAACGCAATTTCTCTATGAAGTAATTCATTTTTGAACCTATGGCAGTTGAATCCTCATTGGGCGAAGTCGCGATCGAAACCAATCTCAAGCAGTTTCTGCTAGTACTCTCGGTTTCGTTAAGTGTGGCAACCTTACCTCAAATTTTTAGCTGGTTTCGCCACATTCCGTATACGCTGCTGCTAGTGATTGTCGGGCTAGGGTTAGCCTTTGTAGATGTGCGGCTGGTCAACCTTTCACCGGGGTTAATTTTATCGATTTTTCTACCACCACTGCTGTTTGAAGCGGCTTGGAATTTGCAGTGGTCCAAATTAAAACACGACCTGATTCCCATCTGCTTGTTTGCGATTGTAGGCGTGCTGATCTCCATTGCTGGAGTAACGTTTGGGCTATACCAACTGTCAGGGTTATCCCTCACGACGGCGCTTCTAGTGGGGGCAAGCCTATCTGCCACTGATCCTGTTTCTGTGACGGCTTTGTTTCGAGAACTGGGGGTGGAGAAGCGTCTATCTGTTTTGATGGAGGGAGAAAGCTTATTCAACGATGGCGTAGCAGTCGTTGCCTTTGGTTTTCTGGTCGCATTTTCCCTTGGCACGGGTGAACTGGCAGTTCAGCCGATTCTGCTTCAGTTCTTGCAAGTGGTCGGCATTGGCATCGGCGTTGGTTGTTTAATAGGGTTTGGCATTTCTTACCTGACTCAACGCTTTGATTTACCCCTGGTTGAACAGTCTTTAACGCTGGTTTCGGCTTACGGAGCCTACCTAATTACCGAAGATCTAGGCGGCTCGGGCGTGATTGGGGTTGTCACAACAGGACTAATTTTAGGTAACTTTGGTTCTCGGATCGGCATGAATCCCCGGACTCGGACAATCGTCAGCGAATTTTGGGAGTTTCTGTCGTTTTTTGTCAACTCGATCGTGTTCTTGCTGATTGGTGACCAAATCCGGTTTGCCATTTTGGGTGAAAATTTAGACACGATCGCCCTCACGGTTGGGGCGATGATTGTGACACGAGCGATCGCAATCTACGGGTTGAGCTTTTTCAGCAATCGCGTTGTCCAATCTGACATTCCTGTCCCAGATCAAACAATCTTGTGGTGGGGTGGTTTGCGGGGTTCAGTTTCGATCGCGCTAGCGTTGAGTATGCCCGTGATTTTACCAGAACGAGAAGAAATTATTGCCACCGTGTTTGGCGTAGTTTTGTTCACGCTACTGGTGCAAGGCTTGACTATTCAGCCGCTCCTGAAAATGTTAAATCTGTTGGGCAACCAATCATTACGACAACGCTATGCAGAGGCACTTGCTCGTCAGACTGCCCTCCAGCGAGTGATGCAATATCTGGATAAGAGCGAAACTCGTCCGGGCATTGACCCAGAGTTTTATCGATATCAAACAGCACTGGTGCAAGGTGAATTGGCCTCTCTCCAAACAGAACTTGATCAACTGCTGAATGAACATCCTGACCTGCAAAACTTTGTTATGAACCAAGTGAGACTGGAATTGCAAACCATTGAAGCAGAAACCTACGCTGAGTTTGTTCGAGCAGGGCAGCTTACCCGAGAACTTTCCCCTTTTTTGCAACAAACGTCAGAAGGTGAAGATAAATAAGCGAGGCAGAACGGGATAAACGACTTATGATTCTAAAGGCAGCGAAAGCGTGAATATAGCCCCTTGACCGGGTTGACTACTGGCTGTAATGCTGCCTCCATGCGCTTCAAGAATGCGCTTGGCGATCGCTAGCCCCAGACCAACTCCACTTTGCTTAGTAGAGTGGCTTGTGGTGTAAAACTGTTCAAAGATGCGAGGTAAATTGGTTTCAGGAATGCCACTTCCCTGGTCTCGAATTGAAATCAGGGCCTGTTGCTTGTTACGAGAGGCCGTAATAAAAATACAAGCATTGGGGGTAGAGTACTTAATTGCATTGTCTAGGAGATTTAGAAACGCCTGTAATAAGCGTTCCGAATCGCCCATCACTCGAAGATCCTCAACATCGACTTGCACAGTTACGTTTTTAGCCTGCATGCGAACTTCCATGGCTCTGATCGCACGGCTAATGACACTTTTTAAGGCAATAGCCTGAATTTCTAATGATGTGATGCCCGCTTCTAGGCGTCCCAAGTCTAGCAAATCATGAATCAAGACCGAAAGTCGCTTCGTCTCCTCTTTGATGGTTTGAAAGAAGCGATCGCGCAATTCTGGCTCATCCACAGCGCCACGCTCCAGCGCCTCGATGGTGACCTGAACATTGCTTACAGGGGTTCGCAGTTCATGGGAAACATTAGCGAGGAAGGCTCTACGTTCCTCATCCAATGATTTCAATCGTGCACTCATGCGATTCAGTTCCGTCGCGAGTTGGTCTAGTTCATTGCTTTGACGAATCATGAGTCTGTCATCAAACTGGCCGCCACCCACACGAATCGCAAAGTTTCGCATCACTTCAATGGGTTTAGAGAGACTCCGTGCTAAGTGATCGCTGACCAGGGTACAGAGAAAAATGGTAAGAACAAGGGCGGCTAAAATTGTCCAGGTCACGCTGGCAAACTGTTTCTGAAACTGTTCTAAAGTAATCGAAATGCGCAATATTCCTAATAACTGACCGTTGCGAGTTATCGGTTTGGCAATATAGATGCGATCGCTCGTTGATAAAACCCCTTTAGCAACGCCTTGCGCCACATGACCGCTTAGTGCTTCTGACACGCCAGGTATTGGTAGCCAATCGGTAACTTGTCGATCCGTTTGAGGGTCAGAGGTGGCTAGCAACGAACCTTGGGCATCAAAGACGCGGAGTGTAATGTTAGCAGGTGCCCCATAGCGCTGCACGATGCTCTGCACCCCTTGCGTATCGTTTGCTTCGAGGACATCTGTAACGCTCTCGCTCAGTGCCGTTGACCAGTTTTCTAAGTCTGTCTGACGAGACTGCATGAAAAAGGCATAAAACGTCCACAGGATGTAACCAGACATGAGCGAGGTTCCCGAGACGATCAGGAGCAGGTAGGTAGACAAGAGCTTCATGTGGATGGAATTCCACCGAAGGGACGCTAACCATCTGCTCGTGAAGGAATCCTGGGAGAACAGTTTCATCAGTTCAAATATGGTTAGGTTAATGGCGCGTCTATTGCAAGTGATCTAACCTGGCGCAACAGTTTTTATGGCTTGAGCCAACCGAGCCATTACCGCCTGCATGATGCCTTAACCGCTTTTATGCAGATTCCCCATGATGGCGGCGCAGCACAGCTTTAATCCGTGCCAGCAACTCACTCGTATTGAAAGGCTTGGTTACATAATCATCTGCCCCTGCCTCTAAGCCCCGGACCTTATCCATGTCCTGGTCTTTAGCCGTTAGCATCAGAATAGGGACATCCGAAAAAGCTCGAATACGCCAACAAACTTCCATCCCATCAACTTCTGGCATCATCAGATCGAGCAGAATGACATCGGGTACTTGTTTATGAAATTGTTTGATTGCACTTTGTCCATCTAGTGCTGTAGTGACCTCATAACCTTCTTTTCTCAGTGAGTAAGCAAGGCTTTCACAGAGTGGAGCTTCGTCGTCTATCAGCAAAACATGTGGCACTAGTATAAACAGTTACATTGCACATCCAGAATCTCAAGACCAGGATTCACCGACATCTATCTTGGGAGGTAAATCGTCTTCCGCTCAGGGTTTGCTGAGTACAAACACAAAGCAGCAAAACGATTGACAGACTCGTGATCCGATCGGCGACCGCAGCGATGCAACATTGCCTCAAATTGCTTCAAAAAACTTGTGGTCTGCTTATATAACGGGAAGGCGCGATCGGAGATAAAGAGTCATCTGGAGGTAATCAGGCTAGACTGATCTAAAATTGAAATCAAGTGCTCGCGCATCCCTCTGCAGCTACAGCCTGCTGAAATCACAACAACGTCTGAACGATCTACTAGTTGTAGCCAGAATTGAGCACTACTATCTGAACGTGATTGCACTAAATATCCTATTTGATCGTCTAAAGCATAAGGAGAAATCTGTCCTTGAAAGTTGGTATTCTGCTCAACAAATTGTTGTAGCTCAAGATTCTCAGAATTATTGACTGAGCGGACAATGATGGAGGCGTACCCCCGTCCTAATGCCCGCCCACCTTGGGCAACACAGGTAAGAACTTGATAAGTTCCAGGATTCACAATCTCAACTTCGCCGTTATTGCGAAGAATTGCTCTGAAGTTGGAAGGAATTGTGAGTGTCATGCCGAACTTGGGTAGCTCCAATTCTCGGTTAGTTTCAGCCGCTGGAATCGGACCTGGATCAGCACAGTAGCCAGCTTGAGCGATTGCTGGCGAAGTCGGCAACAGACCAAATATATTAACTAGCACAGCGATAGAAAAAATAGAAAATATGTATTTCATCGTTTTCTCAAAATAGTACAAATGTCAATCACAAAATGACTATCAACTCATTAATTATGATGACTTATACGATTTTTTACTGCCTCTTCCCCTACACTTAAATCTGTCCATTTTTTCAATGCCCAAAGGCTGATAATGGCAGCCAATCCTGATCCTAATGTGTCCATGATCATGTCAGTGACTGTATCATCGACGCTGCCAATCACATCGGCTGCCAAAATCTTACCTGCTAACCATTCAGCAATTTCCCACAACGCTCCAATTGCAATACCAAAGCTGGTGATCGCTACTAGATATAGCAGTATGTGTTGACGAAAAATCGGCAGCATTGGACCGTACACCAAAAAACTCAGAGCTAGTGTAATTGAAAACATGGTGAACCCATGAACTAGCTCGTCATAAAGCCCAGGGTCATAAAACCATCCCCACACCCAACCTCCAGCGTTGAGTAAAGCTGCAAGGACAAACAGAAAATCAAACAGGGTTGGTAGTTTGTCATCTTTTACCACAAACACAAGAGAGACGATTAGGAAAAGTGCTAGGGCGATCGCATCTTGCCATTTGCCCTGAATAGCAGTGGCAAGAACAGCGATTCCAAGTAGCGTTTGCCCCATCCAAGCAGCAAAGCGGTACCCTTTCCAGTTGATAGACACCATTTTTCCTCCTTAGATCAAGCTTGCCCAATCGCTTTCATAGCGGCTAGATAACGTTCTTTGATATCTTGGCGATCTAACTCTTCGGGGATTCCTTCCTGACTACCGCGCTCAATCATATTGGCATGACGCAACAGTGCTGCTCGGTCAGCTTTGGTATAGGTAAAAGGGGCAATGACGGCGATCGCTTCTAGCAAACGTATCGTAACTGCTACGCTGGTTTGCCCATACTGCCGAATCTGATTAAAAGCAGCATCTATAACATCTGCAAACGTTATGGGTGCTGCAATCACGCGTAGCTTATTTTGGTCATCATAACGATAGGCAGAGGGAATTTCTTTTTGTGCCAGGTGACAAAGCGCCGCGCTGAGTTGATCAATACAGCGGATGGCTGTGAACGGGTCATTGATGCCGGGTGAGAGGGCACGGACTGCGATCTCAACCAGTTGGTTAATCGAAAACTCGACATCTTGCTGCTCAGTGCGCTGCGAACCTAAGACAAAGGCATCATTGATTTGTTTAACCAGCTTTTTGCTGCCCGATTCTGCGGGATAAGCAAGTGCCAGTAGACTTCCTTTAATCACAAAATCTCCAGGACGACGCTGAAGCTGAAGCAGGATATTAGTTTCTGTTGCAATTTGCATTAGCTGCTTTGCGTCGATTGCTTGCACATAGTTACTGCTAGTCGATTGAATAGCGGTTGCCTCGTGATCAAAATTAACTGGAAGCTTTGAGGTAAGCGGTTCTGCTCGATGCTGCGATGCGCCGCGTCCTACCTGTTTGGGAAAGAGCCGATCGATTACTTCATCTAGCTCACATCCCACCCTAGAAATGACATGATCAACCTGAATGGAAGTAGCGGAATGGTGAATAAAGTAGATTAAAACACCAATACTGGCGATCGCCAGTCCAATCCCGCAGGTAACTGCAATATGCGGTACAAACTCATTCTCGGCAACACCATTGATGGTTCGCAGCACCATTAGGCTGTAAACAAAGGTGGAGATGAAAGTTCCTAGTACAATTTGGTTGCCGGTATCTTGCATAAAGTTACGCAGGAGGCGCGGACCAAACTGCGAAGACGCAAGCTGAAGCGCCACAATGGTGATAGAGAATGCAGTCGTGGCAACAGTCACCATTGAACCTGCAATCGCAGAGAGAATGGCTCGTGAACCGTTGGGACCCAGTGCATATGCCCAACCTAAATTACCAATAATGTCGGCTTCTAGCTGTTGGTCAATGCCAATAGTGATCAATGAAAGCCCAATCGCTAGCACAACCATTAGGGTCGGGATGAACCAAAAGCTAGAGTGCAATGAGTCCAAAAGCTTGCTCAGCTTGGTTTCCATTTGCTATTCCTCTGCTGGTGGAGCAGGCTTCGTGCGGCCTGACCCATTTCCCTGAACCTTGAGCTCGGCAAGGCGATTGAGCGATCTACTAATGCTACGTGGCTGTGGCACTTGACCTTTCCCGGCGGGCCAGCCTTCGCGTTGACCAGTTCGATCACCATCCGTTGCTTCAGTCTGGTCATGAAATAGGATTTGCTGTGTCGGGAAGGGCAAATCAATACCATTTGCTGTTAGCTTATTTTTAATGTTGGTCAACACTCGATCTTGTAGGTCTAGCACATCTGCACGACGAGGGGGTTGCACCCACCAGCGAGCGCGAATATTAACACTGCTGCCTGCTAATTCAACCAAAATTGCATCAGGAGTAGGAGTTTTTAATACCCCGTCTGTTTCATATATTGCTTCTAGAATGAGCCGTCGTGCTTCGTCAATGTCATCACCGTAACCAATGCCAATATCGCACTCTAGGCGGCGATTTTCAAACGCAGTATTGACTGTGACAGAATTTGTGAACAACTCAGAATTTGGGATTACAATCCGCCGTCCGTCATAAGTTCTAATGGTCGTTGCTCGGGTTTCAATATTCTCTACAGTACCTTCAAAATCCTTAAACACGATTTGGTCGTCGATTTGAAAGGGTTCAGTTAGCAGTATTAAAATACCCGCTAGAAAGTTTTGCAAAATATCTCGAAACGCAAAGCCGATCGCGACACCACTGATTCCAAGTAGCTGCACTAAGTCACTGGCTTTAAGCGATGGAATCACGATAGTCAGCGCAATGAACAAGCCCACTAAAATAGTTGTGCCTTGTGCCAACCGTCCCAGCACCATTCCCAAATTGCGAGCTTGACGGCGATTGCGCGTTAAGTTTCTAACTATTTTCTTGATCGCTCTAGCAACGAAGAAAAAGCTCGCAAAGACAATCAATGCCAGCACCACGTTTGGCAACAAAATGATGATGCCATTCACCATTGCCTGCATCCTGTCTAGGAGAGTTGACATTTCTTCACTCATCACCCAACTGTCATAGAAAGCACTTGTATGTTAGTGGAAGTTAGGAAAACCAACTTCTCTCTGAGGTTGTTAATTCTCCTGCCTCAAGCTTTGAATCTCAGTTCGCAGGGCTGTAATTTCGTCTCTTAGGGCGTCGATCGATTTTGCTCCGACAATCTCTGCTTCGTCATCGTCAGCATCTTGTCCGATAAAGAATGTGGCTAACGTTGCTGTCACATAACCGAATACGGCAAATGCATACAGCGCCAGCAGAAAGCAGAGGATGCGACCTTCTACCGTTTTGGGAAAGTAGTCTGAGCCCATTGTGGTCATCAGCATTGCTGTCCACCAAAGCGCAGTGCCGTAGCTATCAAATCCCGGCAAATCTGGAGCATCTTGCTCAAACGCATACATTCCCGCAGCTCCAACCAGTGTGATAATTGCTGTCATCATCACCACATAGCCAAAGCCACGCCGCACAAAGGTGGCTGAGAGTGATCGCATACTGCGATTGGTGCGAGTCATCACACGTAACAGCCGCAAGCCTCGAACTGCTCGCGTGGTTTGTAAGATTCGCATCACACGCATAAACCGCAACACGCGCAAGGCGGGTAAAAGTAATGCAATAGCTGAAATCCAATTTGTTTTAAGATAAACAGCCTTGCGGGGGGCAAGCGATAGTCTAAGAATAAATTCCAGAATAAACGCGCCCCAAATGAGGATGCTAATTGCATCTAAAAGAGGAGCTAGTCCCCAAATCAGTTCCACCACAAATAGACCGAGCCAAGCAAAACTCAACACGAGCATTGGCATTTCCAGCCAATCTTCAAGTTGCTGCAAGATTTGCTGTTGCTCGTGTTCTATTGCTTGCTTTTCGGCTCGCTCCAAGGGTTGCATCACGATAATTGAAAATTGAATGTCATAGTTCAGGGGGCGTTTCCAGCACAATCACGTTGACCAGGGGCATCGCATTGAAATCTTGTGCTAACAGGTGAGCTTGAATGGCTTGAGTTAAATCAGTGCGGATTTGTTCAATCGATCGAGCCGCCTCTGGCTGGCGCTGAACATACACCACGCACAGCAAGGTATTTTGCCCCTGAATGTTGGCTCTGGTAAAACGCACATTGGACTCAACCAGTTGAGCTGAATCACTTTGCTGTACGACCTGCTGCACTGCGGCATTGGCCCGCTGGGCGCGACTGGAGCGCTCTAAACTGGGCGAGTTTGACAACTGCCAGGTGAGCAGGACGGCGATCGCGATCGCACTCACCCCCAGCGCCACCGGAAACACCCCGCGCTGGCCCCGCTGGTAGCGTGCCCCTTTAGTCGATAGCCCAAAGGTGCGGAACAAGATCGCCGCCGACAGGTTGATGCCACTGAGCTGGAGCAGCAGCAAAAACACCCCATTGACGACCAGATCCCAGCGGCCAATGGCCGTCGACATGCCGACAATGCCCGCCGGGGGAGCCAGCGAGGCCGCCACCAGCATGCCAGTGGCTGTGCCCGAAACCAGACTGCTGCGCTCCGACTGCACCAGGTTGACGGCCCCCGCTGCCCCCGCCGCCAGGGGCAGCAGCACTGCCACCGCAGAAACCTGACTGTTATCGATCATCGACGGTGTAGCAATCTGCTGCCGAAACACCAGGCTGAGCAGGGCTGCCACCCCAATCGTGACCAGCAGGGCAGTGAAGTAGCGCAGCACACTGCGACCCATCAGGTGGCGATCGCCCCGAGCCGAGGCGATCGCTGTATTCATGGCTGGCCCAGCAAAGGGGGCAATTAGCATCGCCGCTACCAGCAGGTAGTTGGTGTTGGTAAACAGCCCAATCCAGACAATGACGCCTGCGATCGCGGCATAGCCCAAAAACCCCTTCCACGAACCCACGCTCTGCAACCCGGCCAAAAAAATCTCGATCGGGCTGCGCTCCTCCACCTGGGTGACCTGCTCCGCAGCCTGATCGGCTGGGGGATGCAGGGCCATTACCCCGGTGGGCACCAAGGTAATCTCTAGCTCCGGCAGATCCTGAAGCGCCTCTATTAGCGGCTCCACCCGCTGATTAGAAACATGCACCAGCACCATGTCTCGGGGAGTATCGCCCCCGGTTTGCCACTGGGCCAGGTTAGTACCCTGACAGGCTCGAGCCTTTTGCAGCACGGTTTTGCCGACGCCCCAGGGCACTTGAATCAACAGTTGGCGCATGGCAAATCCACGGGTAGAAGTTGTTCCAATACGCTCTCTATCCTGGGGATGGTCGGATGGCCTGGCATCGTCTAAAGGGCTAGTTTGAAGGATAGACAGTCCTTGTTCAGCTCTAGGGCGTTGACGGCTGGGGTTGACGGCTGCCCCTTGGCCCGGCTGACAAGAACCAACGTTTGCTGCAATTACTTTGAGCTACGAGATCAAGACGCTCTCTCTACCGGACATATATCTGTTGCTCCAACGAGAGGAAGATAGGGTTTTACCATAGGCAGAGCCTTAGCCGATTTAGCGACTGTGGCGGGCCAGCACCCACAGCGACAGATTTTCGAGCATGACCAGCGTGGCGGTAATGCCCACCGCCAAGCCAAACAAAAGCAGGTTGCTCTGGTTGCCCGATCGCAACGCAAAGCTCAGCGACGTCGCCACCGCAGGCGGGTGAACCACATCCAGCACAATCATCAGCACGATGGTGACCACCATCGCCAGGCCGCCGGACAGGTAGCCCGGTCCTACCATTGTGTAGGTGACGAAGCCCAGGCCCGCCGCCATCAGCTGCGAGATCAGTAGCGTGCGCACCGAGTTAGTGCCGTGCTGCGGGTCAAGGTAGATCAAAAAAGCGCTGGAGGCTAAGGAGGCAAACAGCAGGCGCTGCTGGCTGAGCGCTTCGACCAGGGCCAAAACTGATAAGACCACCGCCGTTGGGGCGATCGCTAGAGCCAACTCTCCTCTCAGATTTAGCCGTCGGCGCAGGGCGCGATTGGCACCCTTAATGGGCTTCAGGCTTTTGCGGTCTTGGCTCATGAATGGCTCCAGGCTGGGGACGGCAGAGAGCCATGCGTCGATGGGTCATGTACCGATCTTAGTTTAGCCCCAGCTCACGCTTGAGCAAGTTGATCGATTTTTCGCCGATGTAGTTGTCACAGACAATCAGCTGCTGACCTGCCTAGGCAGGTGCCCTTGGGGAGATCCTTCAATAGGCGGCGTTGCTGAATAGCGGTATGACTTTGCAGAAATTTGAACGAGGTTCCAGTAGCTACAGCAATCGGTTCATACCTAGAATCAGCAACGCTGAAAAATTCAGCATGGACCAACCCTCTAAATCCAGCCGCGATCGCACGGGCCAAAACGAGCCAGAACCCACCCAACCTGACCGCGCCAAAGCTACAGATTGACGCTCCACAACTGTTCCCTTAAACAGAAGCGAGGCTGACTCAAACCGCTTACTATCGGCCAAGTGAGCACCGGCTGGGGAGGTAGTGACTCGTCATCCGAGGTAGCTCACAAGCCTCACCTATGGACTACTGGAGACAGACCTATGCAGCTAGGAAAATGGGTCGGCCTGCTGGCTTTGGGGGTCTCTATCTATTTTCTTTGGGAAATTCGTCAGGTGCTGCTGCTATTGTTTGCCGCAGTGGTGATAGCGACCGTGCTAAACCGGGTAGTGCGAGTCTTACAGCGGCTGCGGATTAAACGGGGACTTGCGATCGCAATCACCATTGCCCTGCTGCTGCTGACCGTCTTTGGCCTCTTTGCCATCATTCTGCCCCGATTTATTGACCAACTCCAAAATTTAAGTGGGCTACTGCCAGCGGCACTCGAACGCCTAAGTACCAGTTATGAATGGTTTCAGGGCCGCATTCCTGGCATGGCTCTAGGAGAAAACCAGGGGGTAGATCGCCTGCTAAATGAAGCTCAGGCGCTGATATACAGCACATTTGGCAATTTTTTCCTCATCCTCAACTCGTCGATCAACGCGGTAGTTAACCTATTTCTCGTGCTAGCGGCTACCGTCATGCTGCTAGTCAATCCTGGCTCCTACCGGCGCACCGTCATCGCCGCCTTTCCCGGCTTTTACCGCGATCGCGTAAACGAGATTTTAACCAAGTGCGAACATTCCCTGGTGGGCTGGTTTCAAGGCACCCTAGCAGGCATGGTTTCGATCGGTACCCTGAGCTACATTGGGCTGCTGATTTTGGGTGTACCTCTGCCCCTGGTCAACGCTATTCTCGCCGGGCTACTAGAGATTATTCCTAACGTCGGCCCCATTATTAGTGCTGTTCCACCGATACTATTAGCCCTGCTAGATGCTCCCTGGAAAGGGTTTGCCGTGCTGATCCTGTACTTCTTCATCCAGCAGTTTGAAAGCCTGGCTTTAATGCCCATACTCATGAAACGGGCTGTATCGCTTATGCCCCTGTTTACGCTGCTTTCGGTCGTCATATTTGCGTCATTGTTTGGGTTGCTGGGGCTATTTCTGGCAGTTCCACTGCTGATTGTGGTGCAAATTTGGCTGCAAGAAGTGCTGGTCAAGGATGTGATGGATTCTTGGCAAGCCCCCCGTACCCTAAGCCGAGATCAGCTGCACCAGCAATAGGCTGGGCTCAATTGCCTATGGGCAAGCTACTTATGCCGTTCCCATAAGCGTTTATCCTACTGTCTTCGAAAAGCGCAACGAAGGGTTTACAATGCTTCAACGTCGCCAGTTGACGCAATTTTGACAATAACAAAGCTGGGTTATCAGACCCTAAAGTGGCGAAGCTGAAATTTGGGACAATTTAGTTCCTTTGTATTGTCTGAATAGCTGTCCCGCGCCGCAACCATGCAACGACTGTATCTATTGCTGAAATCCTCTCTACACAAAGCATCCAAGCCAATCGAGAGGTTTGGATGCGACTTTTAAGTAGAACGGCAAAATAAGGCTTTGAGACAACTGGCACAGAGCAGAGCAGGCCAAATTAAGTTCATTCTTCAATGCTACTGGCACAGAGCATATTTGCTTATGGCCTATGAGAAGAAGGCCCACGTGCTCTTTTCCTGGCTGAGCCTCTCTTGGGAAAATACTCGGCTGTGAACCTAGAGTGCCCTTGCTGGTGGGAGCGGTAGAAGAAGCATAGTGCGAGCGGCTAGGTGGTTTAGTTGCCAGAGTAAAGTTCCACTCCGAAGGCGGGCGGGTCTTTGTCAAAGGGCTCACCCGGCTAAACTTTGGGGCCTAAATGCTCCAAAAAGCTTGGTGTAATGCCGTGTAATAGCTGCTTACACAATATTACATCCCTTAAACCCTGAAAGCCTTATGCTGTAAGGCTTTGAAATTTATACAGTGTTGTTCTTATATGCTTTTTAGCAAGCATATGAATGCGGTACACGTTGGTCTATACTCTTAACATTACACAAACTAGAACATATGAACTATGAATGAAGGTGGAGTAGCAACAGTCTCTTCGTTATACGAAGCGTTGACAGCATATTTTGAGGAGTTTCCAGGCCGCAAGAAGTATATCAAGACAGCTATTTTCAGGTTTCTTCTGCCTTTCTCTGGGTTTCAACTTGATTGTCAGACCCAGACCAATGTGCCGATTTCCCGTGACGAGACGAAAAGACGCTGGGAGCTGACTCGAGAATTACCACTAGACTTGTTTCACGATGTCCACAAGGTGATGTCTTGGCAAGAACAAGTTTTTGTAGACCTTCAAGCCCCTGCTAACGTTCGTGGGGTCTACAAATGCCATCTCAACCACTTTCTCTCTTACTGCAAAGAGAGGGATTGGTTAGTCGCTCCAGAACCTAAAAAGTGGGCCATTCCCTTAAATTATCCCAAGGATCTTCCGGGTAGAGTGCAAGAGTCGAAGAAAAATTACCCCATCACTCAACGACACAACCTAATAAGCTACCGAGCTAAGATCGAAGACCTCGCAGAATCAGTACAGCAAGAAATAAAGCTCTGCCGCGCTTTTTGGACCGACCCATACTATGGTGCAAGGCCAATTACAGAGCTAATTGACCCAGAGACGTTTAATCAGTACGAAAACTACACTCTCCAGATTATTGGTTGGATGACTTTGGACAAGGTTGACTACCACAAGAGAATGGTAGAACGAGCGAGGGTTAACAAGCAGAATGATCTTGCCTATCAGCCCGATTGGCTTGATGTCTCAGAGGAACCACCAGTTTGGCTTCAAGATCTACAGCAAAAATATCTTCCAAAATCTGTGGGCGATTTTACATTGGATGACCTCGTTCCTGTCGTGGAGTTACGTTCAGATGCACTAGCTAATGAATACGAGCATCAGCTAGTGCATCAGCAGGTAGGGATAAATGAGGTTAACTCCCAAAGCGTACTAGAACGTCTTTGCTATGAACTCGAGGCTCAGAATGCTAGCTTAAGCTTTGAGCTCACTCTCCAAATAGGCCAATTTGCTCAAAATAATAAATTACTTGTTGAGCAGCTTCACCAGCTCAACAGAACCAATAAACTTAATCGGATGAAAGAAAAAGCACAAGCGGAAGCTATTGCTGCTGGAGACTATGCTCGTGATCTATTTGGAGATTTATTTAGATGGATTAGCTATCAACATAATCCACTTTCTAAGCAAGATGGATACCACATTGGTAAATACTATAGGCACAGGATCTGCTATACCCTGATGAACTGGGCTAAGTTCCGTTATCGCAAAATTACAAATCCTTTAATGTCTCCAGAATATAGAGATATTCCTGTAGTCATGACACTAAGAGCAACTAGGGATGAAACCGAAGCCCTGGTGCTTCCCAAAAACTATGTGTCTCCTTTAAAGAAGGTACCAAAATGGCAAGAACTGGGGGAACTCCTCAAAAGCCTTCTAGACGATTGTGCTCCTAGAAACAAGATAAAAGAAGATGATTGCAGGCAGAACTTCGGAATAATGAGACGCCAAACTGCCGTTTCCAAAAGTTTTCAACGTTACCTTATTGTTCTTTTTTTCCGTTTAGTTTCACCTGAGCGGCAACATGTCATACGGAATTTGAAGGTTGGCGACTCTCTTAAGCTATGCCATATTGACCTTGATGCAGAATTAATTGAGGAAGCTCCTTGGAACCATCAAGAGAAAAGGTATAGAGCATACTACAATGATATTACAAAGCTATATTATCTCAACCCTGCAGATGCCTGTGATGAGATGGGAAATACTCCTACCAACCCGAAAGGGAAATCGTACGAGTGGATTGTTGATTTAGATCCTACAAAAACTAAAATTGACAAAGAAAGCTCCTACCGAATTCCAAAAATATATAATCCCGAGCTACAAGCTTGGTTATATGGGAGGCTAGATTATTCTGGTACTTGGCACAATTGGCCAACCTATAAAGGAACACAACAACAAGGAAGGTATAGAAAGCAGCAGTACAACTGGTGTGGCTATGTTGATGTCGACAATGGGAAAACATATGGATTCCGAGATATATTTAATCCTACCCATGACTTTGTCTTCACCCAAACTAACGGCAAACCATTTGAGGGAAGAAATTTGAGTGGTATTTTCGATACAATAGTCTGGAAGTATCTCAATGTTCGCTCAGCTCCACACGATGTGAGGCGTGCGTCAACCACTCATTACAAGAGAAAGGGAATGACAGCGGCCCAGAGCGAATCTTTGGCACACATCAAAAGCCACAGCCAGCATACGCAGGATAGTTCTGCCTATAACAAAACGGGGGCATTGGAAAAAACAAAATTAGCCTCTGAGATGATTATTAACGAATTTTTAGAGGAGCAGGGTCTTGACCCGGATGAGTATGGTTTGGCCTAATAGGCATTAGACTAACGAAACTCGATTTGAGGCCATTCATCAATCAAATCCCATAGTTTTGACACGGTTTGTTGAAGCCTGTGAACAAAAGGATTGGCGAATAAAAGGATAGGGGGCGGATTGTCGTCCCCTATCGCCGTCCATCTGGTCACAGCACTCTTTAAGGGATTGAGCGGTAAGTTGCTTCAAATTCCAGCTTCCCCAGTTTAAGGTTTTACTGGCGGGAGAGCGACCGTAGCATTAGTCGACATACCGCGCCGTCATTGACGCTGAGCTGTGACCCAGCAGCCGCGCAATCTTGGCCAAGCTGTAGCCCTGGCGATAAAGCTCTGTTGCAAAGCTACGGCGGAAACTGTGGGTACTCACCCCATCAAGGGCTGCCAGTTCGCAGGCATCGCGCAGCACCTTATCCGCCGCCTGCCGGCTGAGGTGACCGTCTTGGCCATTGTGGTGGGCCGGAAACAGGTAGCTCGACTGGGGAGCACGATAAGCCGTTAGAAATGGCCGTAGCGCATCCACGACCATCGCCACCCGGGGCTTTTTAGTCTTGGTGTTCTCGCGCCGGAAACTGATCCGGTCAGGGCCAATATCACCCACATCCAGGCTCAGCACTTCAGTAATTCTGGAGCCGGTGAAGTAGGCGATCGCAAACACTGCCCGCCACTTGTCGCTGGGTAGCTCCGCAAAGATAGCCCCTAGGTGTTCAGGAGTCAGGTTTCGCGCCTGCCCGCGCCGATCCACTTTGCGGGCCTCGGGCAGCTCCACCGACCTAAGCTCAAAATCTGCCGCTGTGAACATGGCTATTCCCATCAACGCATCCCTACCTTACTTGCTCTTTTGTTAAAACAGCAAGTAAAAATCGACACAGAATAAGGCTTTTCGGGTATCAGGTCGTGCGGTGATTTTACGTCTCATGTGAGACAACCGAAAACCCTTGATTTCTCGTTCATCGATCTCATAATTAGATTGACGAGACAGAAATCGATTTGCCATGAGTTTTATATGTATACCGCCAAATGTTTAGATGTTTAGATGTTCAAGCGCCTAGACTACTAGATGTTTAATCATCCAGTCTCCCAAACATCTGATAGGCTCACAGCAGAATTCAGGAGTTGAGGCCGTGATCGTAACAGTCGTCAGCTTTAAGGGTGGGGTGGGCAAAACCACAACCGCCATCCACCTGGGAGGGTACCTGCAAGGGTTGGGAGAAACGTTGGTAGTCGATGGAGACAGCAACCGCTCTGCTCTCCAGTGGGCAGCTAGCGATCGCCTTCCGTTTGCCGTAGCCGATGAGATGCAAGCGCCAAAGCTGCTCATGTCGGGCAAATTTCAAAACGTTGTTATAGACACAGCCGCTCGGCCATCGTCTGATGAGCTGGCCAGCCTTGCCCAGGGGTGTGATCTGCTGATCATTCCATGCAGTCCCGACGCCTTAAGTATGGGAGCCATGATGCAGATGGTGGAGCCACTGCAAGGACTCAAAGCAGAGTACAGGATACTGCTCACCATCATTCCACCTAAGCCCAACGCGGCTGGGGCAGAAGCTAGGGCCTCTTTGCTTGGTGCTGGGCTACCTCTATTTGCTGGAGGTATTCGCAGATTGAACGCTTTTCAAAGGGCGGCGCTCGATGGGTGCCTAGTTAAAGATGTGAAAGGCGATAGTTACGCGGGTATCGCTTGGAGCTGCTACACCGCCATCGGAAAGGAGATATTGCCGTGAGTGAACAAAACCGATTCGCTAACCTGCTCAAGGTAGCCCAGCAGAAACCTGAAATAGAAACTTTTGAGCCCTCTACACCTACAGCAGATGTTCAAACATCTGAGCATCTAGACATTCAAACATCTAAACAGCCGGACATCTCAACGTCTAAGGCTAAGAGCAGCAGCAAGGATTTTAAGCGCACTACGGTATACCTCACTCAGGAGCTGCACCGCAGACTAAAGCGGGCCAGCCTCGACAAGGAAATGGAGATGAGCGATATTGCCGAAGCTGCAATCGCGGCGTGGCTCGATGAACATTCAGATGTTTAGATGTCTGATATTTAGCTGTACGCTTGGCCAACTCTATCCATTGAGTAGACGTCTCCTTATTGTCGCTGATCCACCAATGACTGTTGCTTTATGCCTCAATCCCCTGCCCTATTTCCCGAAGACGAAAACTACTTTGCTCTGCTTAATGGCTTAAAGCAACGCATCCGTGGAGCGCAACTCAAAGCTGCCCAAGCTGTCAACCAGGAACTAATCATGCTCTATTGGCATATAGGCCAAGAGATTGTGAAGCGCCAGCTGACGCAGGGTTGGGGCAGCAAAGTTATTGAGCGCTTAGCCAAAGATTTGAAAAAAGAATTTCCGGATGTATCGGGGTTCTCGACGCGGAACCTGAAATACATGCGGTCATTTGCCGAGGCATACCCCGATGAAACATTAGTGCAACGCAGCGTTGCACAATTACCCTGGCGACATAACATCGCATTGCTCTCCAAGCTGAAGAGCCCAGAAATGCGCGTCTGGTATGCCCAAAAGGCTATCAATCATGGGTGGAGTAGCGACATTCTAGCAATGCAGATAGACAGCAATCTGTATGGGCGTCAGGGCGGCGCAATAACGAACTTTGAGCGAACATTACCCCCTGAAAAGTCTGATTTAAGCCGCCAATTGCTGAAAGATCCTTATAATTTTGATTTTTTGACGCTTGGGGAAGATGCACAGGAACGGGATCTAGAACGGGGCCTGTTAGGCCATATCCGGGCATTCCTGATGGAATTAGGCGTCGGCTTTGCTTTCCTTGGAAGCCAGTATCCGATTGTCGTGGATGACAAAGAGTATCGGATAGACCTGCTCTTCTACCATGTTCGCCTGCATTGCTATATCGTTATTGACCTTAAGATGAGGGAGTTTGAACCTGCTTTCTCAGGCCAGATGAATTTCTATGTTTCGGCGGTTAACCACACGCTACGGGTCGAGGGGGATCATCCGACCATTGGCATTATTCTCTGTAAATCAAAAAGCAAAACCGTCGTTGAGTATGCCCTTGATACTGTACAGAATCCGATCGGCGTCTCAACGTATGTGGTGCGTGACGAACTCCCGCTAGCTCTGCAAGACAGTCTACCGACTGCTGAACAGCTGGAAATGGAGTTGGAAGCCGCTGTGAAAGAGCTAGGAGACGATCAGCCGGATGAGCCGTGAAATCCTGTGGCTTCACCCATACCCTGCTGATTGAATAAGAACCTATCGGTTAATGAGTGAAGATGCCTTGGATAGTCACATCAGCAGGATCTTCAGCATTGAGAGAATCAAGCCCACGCAGATGATAGAGCAGTAGCAACCGCTCCTCGTCCGGCAGCTCAAACCAGCGCTTGCATTCAAATCGATCGGCAATAAACTGGCGAATCACGTCCACAGACCAACCTAGGCTCCTAATCTGCTGTTGAATCTGCTCGTGCAGGTCTGAGTCATACGCTGCAGGCTCAGCTTCCTGTGGAAAAGCAGGCTCATCCCCCCGCACCCCCCTATTCGGAGTAAAAGAATTTGTATCCGACCCCAACTCACCGGCGCAAAGCGCCTCACCCTTCATATCTCTCTCTGAGGGGTGTAATTCCTTAGTTTCTGGGGATTCTGACGTTTCTGATATTGCTTCAGATCTCGCCTCTTCAGGAGCTAGGAGGCTTGCTGCTAGGGCAATTACACCCTCTTGATGCTCGGGGTGCCAGAGGCGAAGGTGCTTGTAGAGGGTCTGCTGGCTAACTCTGGCTCTTTGGGCGATCGCCTTGGCCCGGGCCGTAATCTGCTCGGGCAACTCTCCGGTCTGCTCTAGGTTGGTATAGGTGGCGCGGATGCGATGCTGAGCGTCTTCGGTCTGCCGCTGGTTGAAGGGCACCAGGTTGTTTTTAGGGTGGCTAGTGTCACGGGTGGGGGTGGTGCCTAGAGGCCAGTGATAGCCCTCGACGGCTCTGGCCCAGGCAATGACCTTGCGCTTGATGTCATGCTGGTGGCGGCAGTACTGCTCGTAGCCGGGGCAATGGAGGGCAATGCGTAGGGTGTAGTCGATTAGGGCTTGGCCCTGGAGGCCCTCGAAGACGCGGCCGTAACAGGCGATGGTTTTGAGCAGGTGGTTGGTCTGGCCGTAGGCGGTCCAACCTTCGGTGATTTCCAGATCCAGGTCGTGCCGCCAGCCCTCGACGGGATGACTGCGACGCTTGGGCCGCTTGCGGTGGTTATCGCGGCCAATCTTCATCGCATGGCGCAGGGTGTCCATGTCCTGGTGACCAGCTGCGCCATCCCAGAGCCAGAAGAACCGGGCTAGGCTGTCGCCGATGGGGTTGAGGTCATCGTCAAGCAGGCAGGAGCCACTGCCAGGCTGAAGGGGCAGCCGGTGCCCCATGTATTCGATGAAGGCTTGAACGCCGTAGGCCTTGACGTTGGGGAA
>NZ_JACJPP010000027.1 GCF_014696135.1 Nodosilinea sp. FACHB-141
CAGCCGCGGGGCTGAGTCCGTCACTTGTGCTGTAGCCGTGGTCATTGAGCCACCGGCGCACGCTGGTTTTAGGTAGGTTGCCGTTCTCTTTACAGAACGAATGCAGGCTGACGAGTTCGGTCATCGCTAAAAAATCCTCTGAACCGTTGTGGGTACGGGTTGGGCGCGTCATGGCACGGCAAACAGTGAGCCAACTAGGCCCAGCTCTGTACCTATGCCGTTTCGCGTCTTGGTACAGTAATATCATAGTGTTAATACTTTGTGTATACTAAAGCTGTATCTCGTTGTTTTTTACTACTTAGGTGTGCCCATGCCCAGCGAAAGCGCCTATGATTTGCCCATGGCAACAGACAAGGCGAAATTGATGGTCTATATGGACCAGCCCTACAAAGAGGGGCTGGCCAAGCTTGCGGCAGCTCAGAATCGCAGCATGAGCAACTATGTTGAGACGTTGATTATTGAGGCGGTTGAAGCTGCGATCGCCAGTGGGGAAATATCATCAACCGCCGAGGAGGACGATAAAAAATGACCCAGAGCAGCGATCGCCTTGACCGAATGGAAGCCCTTTTGGCTACCACCATTGAAGGGCTGGCCAGAACCGAGAAAATCACCGAATCCAACGCCCGCGCTATTGAGGCGTGGGGCGGGCGCATTGAGGAAGGCGAGCAGCATAACCAGACCCAGCTAGAGTCAGCCATTGCCGACACCGTAGCCATGATTGCCGACATGGGCCAGCAGCAACAGGAAGCCACGCAGAGGGCCCAGCAGCATAAGGCCGAGGCTGACCAACGCTTTGAGGTTTTCCTAGCTGAGGCCAGAGCCGACCGGGCAGAGATGCGGGCAGCGCGTGAGCAATGGCAGCTAGAGACCCAGGCCAATGCCACAGAGCACCGGGCATTCACCCAAAACATTCAGGTGCTGCTAGCGGAGATTGCTCGGCTGTGGCAACGGGTGGCAGGATGACCACTGGTGACAAAGCTAAACGCGCCACGGTTGCGATCGGCTCGCTGTCGGCCGATGAGTTTCAGATTCCCAACGGTAGCTACCGAATGAGCCCAACCCAGGCGGCTGGAAGCTTAGGTAAGCCTGGAATTAACGCCCGACGGTTTTTAGAGTTTAGGGACATCACAGCCCTATGGGGCGAGGCTTATACGCCGGACGGTATTGAAGGAGATTTGCCAGAACAAGGGCGTAATCAGATCCAGCAGCTCCACGACGCTGGTTCAGAGCCCTAGCAATTACCGCCAAGCGAGCGGTAACTACAGTCTTTTGTTGCACGTTAGGAGGCTGATACCACCCCAAAAACACCCATGAAATCAAATTTTCAGCGTTTGCCTTGCCCGGCTCAGACACCTGTACTATGATCCTGGCCATGATTGACGCCCCGCTGGGTTGACCCCCTGGCGATCGCGTCCATCAGTATTAAGCGTCCTGACCAGACCCTTAATAGGCAAAAAGAACCGGCAGCGAATGCCACCGGCTCTTTAAAAAGCGAAAACCCGAGAGGACCAGTCCCGAGTCGCGCCAGAATTTCTATGCGGCTATGGTAACACGGATCTCTCTCGGGGCAATACTCATTGCTCTTTTTTAGGAGAGAAAAGCCCCCATGACCGCATCTACAGGATGGGGCGAGGAGTCGCGTAGACCTCCCCGCTCCGAACCCCTCCCCGCTGACCCCACCGGCCAGCGGCTGTGTGAAATTTTTGGCCACTACCCCTGGAACTTCATCCGCGCCGACTTGCCGGATGACGCCACTGCCAAAGCCGCCTGGACGACCGTTACCACCTACCCCCTGCGGCCTCGGGTGCTGTGGAACCACTGGCAAGACGCCAATCAGCTGATCGGCGTCCGCTTCACTCACGACACCCGCTACGCCCTGCTCGACCTCGACGCCGGCGGCGACTACTGCACCCCCGAAGGCGTCGCTCAGCTCCGCGCCGCCTTAGAGACCCTCGGCATCACCCGCACCCTACTGCTGCGCTCCAGCTGGAGCGGCGGCCTGCACCTCTACATCCCCTTTGCCGAACTCGTCAACACCTTTAACCTGGCCGTTGCCCTCAAAGAATGCTTCAAAGCTCAAGGGTTCCGACTCCAGGCCGGGCAGCTTGAGATCTTTCCCAACGTCAAAGCCTACGGCGTTCAAACCTTCATTGAATATATGGGGCACCGGCTGCCCCTCCAGCCTGGCAGTGGCTCCAGCCTGCTTGACGATGACCTCAACCCCATCGGCGACAGCCTGGCCCGGTTCTTCTGGCTCTGGGATGGTGCCGCTGGCCACCAAGACATGGACACCCTGCGCCATGCGATGAAAATTGGTCGGGATAACCACCGCAAGCGGCCCAAGCGCCGCAGCCACCCCGTCGAGAGCTGGCGACAGGATCTAGATCTCGAAATCACCGAAGGCTGGACCGCCTACGGACAGACCAACCACCTGCTCAAAACCATTGCCTGCTACGGCCGCGTCTTTGAGGGCCTCCAGGGCCAAGCCCTGATCGACTACACCCTGCGCATCGCCCTCCATTGCCCTGGCTACGAGCAGTACTGCCGCCACCAGCACGACATCGAGCGCAAGGTCATCGCCTGGGCTAGGGCCGTAGAAGGCTATTACTGGCCATTGGGAACCACCCCCACCCGCGATACTAGTCACCCGAAGAACAACTTGGTGCCCTTCAACCAGCGGCAGACCGAAGACGCCCAGCACCGCATCCGTGCTGCCTACACCACCTTAGAGCAGGCCGGAGAGCTGCCTGAGCAGATTACAGCAAGAGCCAAGGCGATCGCCCTGGCAGCCAAAGTCAGCCAGCAGACCCTCTACAAGCACCTCACCCTCTGGCACCCTGAGCACCAAGAGGGTGTAATAGCCCAGATAGCAAGCCTTCTAGCCCCTGAAGAGCCGAGTTCTGAAGCCACAACAGGATCGCTAGGACCCTTTGAAATTAAGGAATTACACCCCTTAGAGGGAGATATGAAGGGTGAGGCGCTTTGCGCCGGTGAGTTGGGCTCGGATACAAACTCTTTTTCTCCGGCAAGGGGGGTGCGGGGGGATGAAACCTTTTTTCCACAGGATGCCGAGCACAGGGCTTACAACCTAGACCTGCATGAGCAGATTCAAAACCAGATTAGGAGCTTGGGTTGGTCTGGTGAGGTGATTCGCCAGTTCATTGCAGACCAGTTTGAGGGTAAGCGCTGGTTTGAGCTGACGGATGATGAGCGGTTCCTGCTGCTCTATCGTTTGCGAGTGGTTGATTGATAAATAGGGTGATTCAAATTAGAGGGTCTAGGTACCTTAACCCCTTACCTGTAAGTCTTTTCAGGGTGACCCGAATCAGTGTTCTGGGCTGTTGAGCTTGTTGAGCAGCGACTGGTTATGCTCCCAAGGAAGTGCTATGGCCCGTAGTACTATTTGCTCACAACAAGAAGCCCGGATTTGGCTTTAGCAAGGAGGGGTATAGGTAGAGCCATAGGATTCACGATTCATCCGGTTGATCATCTCCCAGTTCTTTTACAGCCGCTTCCAACTCCATTTCCAGCTGCTCGGCAGTCGGCAAGTTTTCCTGTAGTTGTTTGGGTAGCTTGTGGGTTGAGACGGCGATCGGCGTGTTGACATTACGCAAGGCATATTCAGCGATCGTTTTGTTCTTCGACTTGCACAGGATGATGCCGATCGTCGGGTTATCGTGTTCCTTGCGCAGTTGGTCATCGACTGCCGAGACGTACAGGTTCATTTTGCCGGAATACTCGGCTTTGAACTCACCCATCTTGAGGTCGATGATGATGAAGCAGCGCAGCTCTAAATGGTAGAACAGCAGGTCGAGATAAAAGTCTTCGCCACCGATGTTGAGATAGTATTGGCTGCCAACAAACGCGAAGCCAACTCCCAACTCCATGAGGAAGTCCCGAATATGGGCGACCAGAGCGTTCTCCAGTTCCCGTTCCTGAAACTTCTTGCCCAGAGGCAGAAACTCCAGATGATAGGGATCCTTAATTAGCTGTTGCATTAGATCGGACTGAGGCGAGGGTAAGGTGCGCTCAAAGTTCGTGATCGCACCACCCTGGCGTTGAAACAGGCCGCTCTCGATTTGTAGTATCAGCACGTTGCGACTCCAGCCGTTTTCAACGGTTTGCTGGATGTACCAAAGACGCTCGGTAGGAGTTTTAACCTTTTCGAGAATGACGCAATTATGCTTCCACGGAATTTGTCCACCAGCCTGGTGGACAAATTGCTCGTTAGGCCATGCTTCCGCGAAAGCCCTCATATACATGAGGTTTGAGCGCGAGAAACCCTTCATGTCGGGAAACTCTCGCTTTAGGTCTTGAGCCAGGCGCTCAATAACCTTACCGCCCCAACCTTCTGCCTGCTGCCGTGCGAGAACTTCACGACCTATCTGCCAATAGAGGAGGATTAGTTCTCTATTAACTGCCAGGACTGCCTTAACCTGCGCTGACCGGATCCGCTTCTTCAGTCCATTAAGCAGGGCAAAGTAATTTTCGTCTTCAGGAAACAGGGCAGGAGGTTGAGGCATAAAGCAGTAGTCATTTGGTGATCAGTGGTAATAAAGAGACGTAACTAGCACAGAAATTCAGGACTTCTAAGTCTTGCGACCACTGTTCTATAGAGGTTTCAGGAGATACGGCCTATTTTTATACGAATCGGTGCCATACTCCGCCTACACATAAAATAGCCATTGTGTAATTATACAATTAAGTAAAGATATAGTTTGACAACTGCTTCAATTTCGACTTGAACGAGCTTCACCTGTTAATTCCTATTCTATAAGGGCTTGAGCCCTGTTGAGGCTCGCTATACTCATGGCTAATTTATCTGTTATATCCTTAGCTAATTGTGTAATTGTGTAATTAGGTGATGAATTCATGCTGACACTCGCGTCTCTTTCGCTATCAGGGGGGCAGGGTAAGACCACGGTGGCTGTCTTACTAAGCAAGTACCTTGCTCGTGCTGGCTATACCGTGCTTGTAGTAGATGCAGACCCCCAGAGCAACATGACCACGTTTTTACAGCATGAGGTTGCAGCCGATCAGCCAACCCTGCTAGAGCTTTATCGCAAACAGGTAAGCCTGGAAGATGCAACCTATCCGACGGCAACCAAAAACCTCTTCCTCATTCCATCCGATGATGGGCTAGATCAAGTTCAGGAGTATTTAGCCAGCTCTGGGGTCGGGGCTCTAGCTTTGGGTAAACGGTTAGAACCCGCCAAGGGCTCGTTTGATGTTGTAGTAATTGACTCCCCACCTCAACGTAGCCAGATTTGCAAAAGCATTATTGGGGCTGCGGACCAGATCGTGATTCCCTGTGAAGCTACGGTCAAGGGATATGGTTCACTGATTCGTACAGTGGAGGCTGTGCGCGAATTAACCGAAGATGGTGCTTCTGAGGCAAAAGTTTTAGGCGTGATTCCCTTTCGAGATCGCTGGGTAGGCCGTTCTCGCACCAAAGAGAGTGACATGGTCATTAAGGAAATGGCAGGAGAGATTGGAGAGAACGTGATGCTGCCTTCAATTCGAGAGTCAGAGAAATATAAGCAGGCCATCAGCCAAGGTGTTCTCCTAGAAGATTTGGGCTATCCAGATCTGGCCTATCCCTTTGAATCGTTGATTGATCGTATTCGAGAGGTGCTGAAGTGAGCGATGGACAAGACATGTTGGCTCGTATTAAGTCTCGCAGTCAGCGGCCTAAGGTAGCGCGAGACACATCCCTAACGTCGCTGGCCCAAGGCTCTCAGGCTGTTGACTCAGTGGAGATGGAGCCTTCCCCAGCGGTAGCAGCTGAACTAGTGCATCTCCAGAAGCCCCCCAAAGCGACTGCTGGTCTTTCAGGGGTTGAAACACCTTCCCTGGAAGACCAGCTAACACAGTTAATTCAGGTCGCACCCCGGCGCAATATCCGCCTAGAAGAAAACCTGGATAAGGAAATTGAGCGCTTTGTCCAAGACCAAGATTTGACGATAGAGACGTTGCTAGAGGCTTGTTACATCATCCTGCAAGAGGATTCTGAACTGAAAACTCGGGTTGTCTCCCAAGCTTCAGAAAGGTTAGCTGAACGTAAAGAAGCGGGCAAGCTGCGCCGGATCTATAGCCAAATGCAAAAGCTCAGAGGGTAAATAGACTAATTACACAATTATATAATTGTGTAATTAGTCATTTGTATAAATATTGAATTTAGCTAGCCGGACGTGGGATGGCGGCGCGCATAGAAATGACTCAGCGCTATTGGAGTTCAATAACTCAGATTCCGTCTCACCATTCCAGCCCTGAGACAACACGACGAAAAATCAAGGTTTTCCGGCTGTCTCAAGTGAGACGCCAACCTGTTCCACGAGCCAACACCCGGAAAGCCCTATAAACTCGTGAATTCTACTGTACGAAATGATAATACTGTCTAGTAAAGCAACGTAGGCACACCGCGCATCCATGAGCACCAACGGCCAGGCCAAGGTTTTAACCCACGACGAAATTGCCCAGTTGTTTACGGCGATGGACTCTCCCCGCGATCGGGCGCTGTTTGGCATCATGCTCTACTGCGGACTGCGGGTGAGTGAGGCGATCTCACTCCGGCCCGGTGACATCAAGGGCGACGTGCTGGTGCTGCCGGCGAAGGCGACGAAAGGCAAGCTGGCCACTCGGCAGATCGACCTCCACCCTAGGTTGGCGGTGCTGCTGGCGGCCTATGACAACGGCGGCGCTGAGTACTTGTTTCCAGGTCGGCATGGTCGGGGCCGGTTGGCTCGGTCGTCGGCAGACTGGCTGTTGGACCAGGGGCTGGCCTATGCCGGGCTGGACGGGCTGGGAATTAGCACTCACAGCTTCCGGCGCACGGCCCTCACCAACTTGAGTAATGCGGGAGTGCCCCTGCGGGTGATCCAGGAGATTAGCGGTCACCGGAGCCTGGCCAGTTTGCAGCGGTATCTGGAGGTGAGTCCAGAGCAAAAGAAGGCAGCGATTGCAGCGCTGGCTTACTAAAGTGGCTCTACCCATCGAAGATTCTTAAGCCAGTAGATTAGCCGCCGCCGCTAAATGGCTACTAGGCGATATTTCGAAAATTTTCCAGCTATATTAGACAGAAGCCGCTTGAGTCTTACCCAATTTCTTACCTTGGGACTCAAGCGGCCGACTGTAAACCCCAATACGGAGGTACTATGTCTGCACCGAAAGATCGGCGCTGGCGTAAGTTGCTCCTTAGGGTTCTCATCGGCCTTTTAGGGCCGCAAGTTTGGAAAGCTCTGCCAGGAGCCTTTCAAGCTATTTGGGAATACCTAAGTGAGTGGCTCTTCGCCATCTTCTAACCGCAGAGGCCACTATCGATAGATAGTGGCTTTTTTTTGCTCTTCAGGCTTTTTGTTTACGGGTCTATAGCCATAGACAAACCGCCTTTGGGGCAAATCAGTTATAGCTATTATAGCAAGGGTTTGTTTTTTGATCAAAGAACAATCTCAGTCTTTGTAAAGTTGATAACCCTCACTGGTAAAGGGGTTCAGCGTTTTAGACGACAATACATTGAATCTACTTCCGGATGCATCGATGGAATACATTGAGTCTACATCTGAGCCTGCGGCTTGACGGTGTGAGCATTCATAGGTTCTTTGCAACCTCCACAGGCAGGGATACAGCCTAGCCAAGACTTCCCGACTGCTAGACCACTCCAGACTAGCCACTATATCGAGTAGCACCTCCTCACCATCCTCCAGCGCTGACCTAACGGGGGTGAACCTGGCTGGCAGATTCTGTTTTTATCTGTCAAGGCGGTGTATCTGTCGAAAACGTGATACCTTTCTTCAATCGCAAGCCTGGCAAGTGTTCAAAGACATTCTTAGTACATATGCACTTAATCAATGCATATAGAGTAATTTGTCAGTTGCATCTGGGGAATCAGGTTATTGTGATTACGCAAAGCCCCTACCGCAAACTTTGGCGAGGGAGTGATAGCGGCTTTGCGTATTGGTTCACAGCAAACTCAAAGGAGTTACACCATGCCTCAAGAGAATATGCCTGAAGGGCAAAAAATACAACAGCTCAGCTTCTTTAATTTCCCGGCTGAGTCCATTCCCTTCAGAAAGAAAACATCGAGAAAACCTAAGCCCACGGTAAAGACAAAGCATAAGAAGCCAGAAGTTATCTACACCTACCAGTTCACCTCCAAAGCCCATTCATTGCCCATTCACAGAGTATCTACTCGCTCAGCTGCTGAGTTTATGCAGAAGAAGGCGCGGAGTTTGAGGCCCGGTGTTGTCCACAGGTCTGAGGGCTTTCACGGGGGTACTCTGGTGGCGACTTGGGCTGGGGTCAACCCAGAAGACCGAAGAGGTTACCTCTGGGACATCCATGTAGAGCTGGCTAGCTAACTTGTAAGACCCTTTCTGTGGGTCTAGCCATCCAGCAAAAACCCCCGATTAAAAACCGGGGGTTTTGCTCTGCCCATTTCCTCAGGCAAGGGAGCTTCTCACTAGCGTTTATTTTTTGAGCCGGGGTGCTGACCCCAAAGCCGTAGCTCCTAGGGGTGCAGCTGGCTAGATGCAGCCAGAGGTGTTTCTCATTGCCTACAGTATTAGGCTCTAAAGTAGTGAAGCTGTGATTTGCGGAAATTTAGTTCCTTTATGTTGTCTAAATAGCTGCGCCGCGAGACAGATAGGATAGCTGTGCGCGCAGGCAACTACTCAACCCACAAGCCCTCAGCAGGTCAATGCCATTGAGCACTCGGATTGCTGATTAACCTTCTATCCCGAGAGCCGCGATGTACAAGAATTGCAAGCGTTGAATAACGTCACCAATTCTGTCGCATGTCGAGCAAAGGCATCAAGGTAGGGCTCAAATCCTTATAATTCCGTTGTCTTGTGATCTACTGAGTCTAATTAGGTTGAAAAGTCGGGTAGTTCCAAAAAGGGTTGGATAAAGTCAATTAATGCGTGCAAGTTATCTGGCTTTGTGACAACCAAAATCTTAGAATTTGGCTCTAGCACTGTCGTACCATTTGGCACGACTAGATCCATATGAGTATGAGGCTGATAACCAATGATTAGCGAACTCTTAGGGAACCGTTCATCTTGAGCGATTTCGGCAATGCTGTGATTGACCACGCTACAGTTCTCAGAAATAGTCAACTTCAATACCTCTATTTGCCCTTGTTCAAAGTGCATCATCGATTCTATCTGTGGATATTCAGCTGCATTGACCATTGTCGATACAGCTAGATCTACAGTGCTAATGATTCGATTGGCACCGGCATGGCGTAGGGGATGTTCAAAGTCACGGTGTCGCAGGCGAGAGATAATATGGGGAACTCGGTAATGCCTAGCTAGGGAAACAATAGCCAGGTTGAGCGCATCATGACGTAAGGCCGCACAGACAATATCCGCTTGGTGAATTCCAGCTTCGGTTAGAACTTCTGTGCTAACTGCACTACCTTCAAAAGCCATAACCCCTAGTTGCTCTCTAGCATAGGTGCAGGCAATTGGATTAATGTCGACTATGGCAACGGTATGGCCCAGCTTGACCAAACGTTGGGCCAAAGTTGAGCCAATCAGCCCAGCTCCACCAATAATTACATACATGCTGCTGTTCCTGTGCTCATAGCATTATTAGGGTTTTCTATATCTAACATTCGACTTCAGCTAGCGATCTCGCAGGTTTCTCGCTGCTAATCGTCTTCTAAAGCCAGAAGTTTTTCATCCAGATTTTTGATATATGGCTGCACTAAATCGTCTGGAACGATTCTTTTGCGAAGCGCATCGCTAACCGCTCCTTTTTCTGCCAAAAACAGTCGTCGTCGAATGGCATCTAACCCGCTGCGATCGCCGCCTAATTCACCCGATCGCCGTTGACTAGACAGCGCACGCAGCTGCCTCTCAGCCTCTGCAACTCGTGTTTGATATGAAGCCCAAAGCTCTTCATAAACAGCTTTGGTTAGCACACCTGACTTCAATAAACTTCCTAGTTCCGATTGCGCTGCTTTAGCAGCAATCAACTGAATTTGTAACTGCCCCGTCTCCTGCATCAGCTCAGAAACATGGCTAATCTTGAGCTTCTTAACCAGCCAAGGCAACGCCAACCCCTGAATCACCAGAGAAAATAGAACAGCACCAAATACAACCTCAATGATTGTGTCTCGACCAGTGAGGGTTAAGGGAACTGCAACGGCTAGCGCCATTGAGAGTGAGCCTTTAATATTCCCTAAAACTAATACATGTTGCCAGCGCATAGGAATAGGGCGATCGAACCAGCGCAGGCCCGCCAACAATAAGTAAACTGAAACAATTCGCCCTAGCTGATAGGCCAAAATGACGAACAAGATAGAGGGCAAAATTTTCCATAGCATCAACGGGTTAATTTCAATACCGATGAGCAGAAAAATGAATGTGTTAACACTAAAGCCAGCGTATTCCCAAAAGCTCAGCAACGTGATGCGATCCGAGGCTGACGAACTGCGTGGTAAGCCAAGATTGCCAAAAACAAGCCCTGTAATAACTACAGCTACTGCGCCTGACACTCCCAAAGATTGACCAATCTGGAACGTGCCCAAGGCTAATGCAACGGTTAATAGTAGGCTGCTTAAGGGATCATTTAAGCGGGTAAATATTGGCAGGCTCAAATAGCCTAAGACGCCTCCGACTAATGCTCCACCCAAGGTAACGACAAGCACCTCTCGGATGCCTTGCACGGGAGAAAGAGAACCCGTCGCATAGATGACCAAAAGTAAATTAAATGAGATTAAAGCGGCTGCGTCGTTAAACAGCGTTTCTCCCTCCACGATAGTACTCAGTCGAGAAGGTGCGCGAACCTCTTTAAAGACCGCAATCATTGAGATAGTATCTGTGTTTGCTAAAATGACTCCAATCAGTAAAGCCGGAATCCAGTCTAGCCCCAATCCAAATCTCACTAAAGTCGCAATAATTGCCGAAGAAAGAATAGAGCCTGGGCCAGCCAACAGCGCAATTGGTTTAAACGTGCTGCGAAGGCGACTGATATCTGTATTGATTGATGCTTCAAAAATCAAAATTGGCAGAAAGAGATTTAAGACTAATGATGGATCTAGCCCAACACGACGAGAAAAAACCTCTGTGATGGGTAGCCCTGCTAGTACTAGGCCTGTCACGTAAGAAATGCGTAGTCGCTGACTGATCAGCGCGACAACCGTTGCGATCAGAAGCAAAATAATTAGGATAATGACCAGCTCGGGAATGGTCGCTACAGCTGGAGCTTCCGCAGCAGAATTGATATCTATCGGTGGTTGCTGCGCCATGATCAATTCCATCTTAAATCCTGCTCCCAAAAAACACTTTCATCAAACAAAAGAAAAGAAAATAGCCACCATCCCCCAAGTTCACAGAGCATCTTACCTTACTGGTAGCATAATCGCCAGGTACACGCAGTTGAATGAATTCGAAAACAGTCTAAGCCTAGATGTAAATTGCCTGACGATCAATTATGTTTGGTTTTTTGTTCTTATTTTCTTTAAAGATGGCCTGCCAAGACCAATGGTCCAGACACTTTCTGAGCAAGCACTTGAAACCCTTGCTTTCTCGTGACTATGCCACCGCAGGGGATGCCTGAAATTCGCATTCTACTGTTGGACATCAAAAACTGTCCGGAGTGTTGCAAGAACAACGGCCCCGCTAGAAATTAATCCCGATGACATTACCAGAGTTGGCGGTGACGGCAGCTGACATTTTTAGTGCATTTAGCATCTACGCCCTAAAGTAGCGAAGCCGCTATCTAGATCAGTTTAGTTCTTTTGTATTATCTAATTAGCTATACTGTAGGTAATCCTTCAACGGAGGAATGTGAGTTTTAGCCTTTAAAGAAGATAAATATGGGCAGTGTACTGCTCAATTTTGAAGAAAATTAGTTCATGGTCAGTTCAAGTAGTGTATTATCTGAACCCTCTGCTGTTAAGAAATTGACCCGTAGGTTGCCTCAAATCACAGCTTCGTCATTTTAAGACCGAGTGGCCTAATTCATTTTCTGAGTTGAATCAAGTGATATTTATTGTAGCTAGACTGACTACAACACCTTTTTTTATTACGAGAATTTTTTGATCTATGTGACCTTTTGATGGAGCTATACTGCTATTGAAGTCACCAGAAGAATAGTAGGGATATTTGTATGGACAGAGTATTCAATTCTACTTCGGTTCAAGAGGCATCATAGACACGCCATGTCCGAATCCCCCAATGCTTAAGGACAGATTCAGCAAGCAGGATCTCATTCTCTACTACCTCCATGATGATCAAATAATCCCCTCGGTTGAATCTGCCGCTGTAAATTTTTGCTTGTTCCTCTGGCACCAGCCATCCTTGAATAGCACCATACAGACCACCAGCAGTTGCAGCAATTCCACTTCCAAGAAAGGTTGTCAAAAGGCTTTCTACCGCTAATATCTGACCAATGCCGGGAAGTAGCAGACTAGCGAGTCCCACAATCAGGGCAAGTGAACCTACTCCTATACTTCCCGTGATCGCGCCCGCTTTTGCACCTTGCACTCTTGTCATCGAAAGCTGCCCTAGATTTTGACTATCTAAACCATTGTCATCACCAGAAGACTTGGTGATCACTGAGAGCTTGTGCATGGGAAACCCCTTGTTTTTTAGCTCAGCTATTGCCTGTTCTGCGTCTCGGCGGTTGGAGAATATGCCGATCGCACGTTTGAGATTATGAGAAGCCATAAGACAAGAATGAATATCAACACTACAAGATTTACGCGATAAGCACGAGCAGGAGAGCGGCTTTATTGATGTCATTTATGTCAGCGGAGCAAAACGCTTCAGCAACGCCGCTAAAGCAATCATGGGCAACCCAAGACCAAGGCAGATCAAGCCTTGAGTCAGAGTTAATACTTCAGTTGCAAAGAGCCTGTTCATGAGGCTCCATTGGCTAAATAAAAGTTGGAGGATGAAAACCCCTGCAATACCGATCGCCACAGCGTAACTGAGCGATTCATCTTTACCACGTAGCCTCGCAACGATCGCGGGAATAAAGCGACTGATCCCTAATAAGTAGAATGCTTCTGCGGCAACCAATGCTTGAATTGCCATCGTTCGCGCTAGGTCTTCGTTTCCAGTGGTCCGAATAAACCAATTAAATGTTCCGAAGATCACAATCCAGTTAAATAGTGAAACGGTCAGAATTCGGCTGATTAACCTACGTGATAGCAGCGGTTCATTAACGGAGCGAGGTGGGTGCTGCATCACATCGGGAGAAGGTGGTTCAAACGCCAGCGGTAAGCTCAAGACCACAGAACTAACCATATTCAGCCAAAGAATCTGCACGGGCAAAATCGGCAGTGGCGTTGCTAGCATTACAGCGATCAAGATGGTCATAGACTCACCACCGTTCACGGGTAAGATGAACGCGATCGCCCGCAATAAATTCTTATAAACAGTGCGTCCTTCCTCAACAGCTTTCTCGATCGAGGCAAAGTTGTCGTCTGTCAGAATCATATCTGCCGCTTCTTTCGTAACTTCGGTGCCAGTGATGCCCATTGCTACCCCGATGTCAGCTTGCTTCAACGCAGGTGCATCGTTGACTCCATCTCCGGTCATGGCCACAATTTCACCTTTGGATTGGAGGGCTTCTACAATCCGCAGTTTTTGTTCGGGTGCAACTCGCGCAAATATATGGCTCTGTGCAACAGCATTGGTTAGTCCTTGCTCATCCAGTTGAGCAAGTTCTTGACCGGTGAGAACAGGCGCATTCTCAGTTTGATTTAGCCCCATTTGTTGAGCGATCGCGGCGGCTGTTTTGGCATGGTCGCCCGTGATCATCTTGACCTGAATTCCGGCAGACTTACAGGACTCAATGGCTTGAATTGCTTCAGGGCGAGGCGGATCGATCATGCCTTGCAGCCCCAGAAATACTAAACCTTGCTCCAGATCAGAATGCTCGATCGAGCTTTGAGAATCAGGGACCACTTTTCTAGCAAGTGCCAGAACCCGCAGCCCTTTTTTTGCCATGCTCTCTACAGTTTGCTCGACCTGTGTTGGGTTTAGGGCGATTGCCTCTCCATCTTCACCCAGCATCTGACGACATCGCTTGAGGGTGGCTTCAGCCGAACCTTTGAGGTAAACCAACCGTTCTGGGCGGTTGCGATGCAGTGTTGCCATGTATTGAAATTGAGATTCAAACGGCAGGGTATCAAGCCGAGGGAGCGCCTGCTCCAGCTTGTCTGCACTGAGTCCAGCTTTGTGGGCAGCAGCAACCAGCGCTCCTTCTGTGGGGCTACCGACCACTGTCCAATTTCCGTCTTGCACTTCCAGATGGGAGTCGTTGCACAACAGTCCGGCTTGCAGGCATTCATACAAGGCGGGTGCCTTTGCCAGGTCAATTGCGTGTCTATTCAGAAAAATCTCTCCATCCGGCGCATAGCCTCCGCCACTGACCCGATAACGCCTGCCACCAGCATCAATTTCCTGAACCGTCATTTGATTCTCGGTCAGGGTTCCGGTTTTGTCAGAACAAATTACGGTGGTACTGCCCAGGGTCTCGATCGCCGGTAGTTTACGAATGATGGCGTGGTGCTTTGCCATCTGAGATACGCCGATCGCCAGTGTCACTGTGAGAATGGCAGGCAACCCTTCGGGAATCGCACTAACCGCCAGCGCAACCGCCGCTTTGAACACCTCAATCCAGGAGAACCCTTGAGCAACGCCAACGGCAAAGGTGAGTGCCGCCAAGCCCAAAATGACGTACAGCAAGGTTCTGCTGAATTTATCGATTTTGCGAGTTAGAGGAGTGTCTATGGCTGTACTCCGCTGCATTAGTTGAGAGAGGTGTCCGGTTTCGGTCATCTCACCAATGCCTACAACAACTCCACGGGCCTGCCCAAAGGTGACAAGGCTGCCCGTGTACACCATGTTGGTGCGCTCTGCGAGCGGAGTGTCCGCTTCTAGGGGATGAAGGTTTTTTTCGACTGGAACCGATTCTCCTGTAAGGGCTGATTCGTCTACCTGTAAGTCGCGAATCTCAAGCAGCCGCAAATCTGCAGGCACTTTATCGCCAGAGGACAACAAGACAAGATCGCCAGGAACCAGTTCGCCGGATGAAACAACTTGCTTCTGGCCGTTGCGATGAATGGTTGCATCGGTTGTAACCGCTTCGGATAAGGCGGCGATCGCATCCTCTGCCTTAGACTCTTGCACAAAGCCAATGATGGCATTGAGCAGCGTCACCCCAAAAATCACGCCCGAATCGATCCACTCTTGCAGAAACGCTGTCACCAGCCCCGCAACCAGCAAGATATAGAGCAACGGCTGATTGAACTGCTGGAGAAAACGTACCCAGGCACTCTGTTTTTTCTGAGCGGTTAATTCATTGTGACCAAAGCGATCGTGCCGCTCTGCTGCTTCTGGAAAGGACAAACCCTGCTCAGGATCGGTTTTAAGTAACTGGACAACTTGCTCCTGAGAAAGGTGATGCCATTGCTGTTCTGTAGATTTGACGCCGTCCAATACTGCCATCTCATTTTCTCCCGACCCCATACCATCTGGAGCGGCACAGCGGCCATGAGCCAGCGTTGCCTGCTTCACTACTTCTTCAGCGTCCTTCAAGAAAATGAGTGAAAAGTGAGCGCCAACTTTCTACTGCTCACTTTTGGATCACATTTGTAATGTAAGACTGGAAAGAAACAGAGGTAGCTTATGGATCTGCAAGCTCTATTTCACTGGGCTTATGTGATTGCAATGGCGATCGGCGCACTATACTTCATTTCACTTGGCACCAATCCGCGTGGCGTTCCCAAATATGAATATTTAATTGCCACCTTTATTCCCATCTGGTCGGGTTTGGCTTACATGGCAATGGCACTCGGACAAGGAAAGATAGAAATTACAGGTCAAATTACTCACTATGCTCGCTACATCGACTGGATTGTCACAACCCCTTTACTCCTGCTATCACTTTCCTTAACAGCAATGTATTTCATTGCCAAAGATTGGATATTAATTGCTTCACTCATGGGGACTCAAGCGATCGTCGTGGTATCAGGACTGATCGCTGACCTGTCCACAACCGATGAAGCCAGATTTCTTTGGTACACCTGCGGTGTTGTTGCGTTTCTGGTTATCCTTTGGGGAATTTGGGTGCCTTTGCGGGCTAAAACTCGTGGGCAGGGGGTAGAGCTATCTAGGCTGTATGACAGACTTCTGAGCTACTTTACGGTGCTATGGATTAGCTACCCAATCACCTGGTTGATTGGTCCTTCTGGTTTGGGTTGGGTCAACCAAACGATTGAGACACTATTATTTTGTGTGCTGCCCTTCTTCTCCAAAGTTGGTTTTAGCTATTTAGATTTGAATGGTCTACGTCGCATAAACCGGATCAAAAATAGTGTAAATACTGCAAGTCACGACGCAGCCTATTGACACAGGGGCCTCACTCAACAATTTCATAGCGAACGAGTTGCCGCACATCTTGAAGAGATAGCTGAAGTTCTTGCGCGATCGCCGCTTCGATTTGATTGGTATCGGTCATGGGCAATTCCAGTTCCAACCGTTTCAAGATGGGTTCCGTTGTCTCTACCTCAACTTGCGTGATCCCCTGCTGTCGATTAATGATTGCATTGATTAGCAAAATGTTGATGGAGACAGTCGCTTTAAGCTGAGTGTCTGCCTGAAGTTTAGTGTCGGTTGATTGGGGTTGCCGCAGTTCTTGAGCCATCAGCATATTCGTGCCAAACCAAAAGGCGATCGCCACAAACGGCAGTGGCAGCCAGAACTCTGCTCCTGATGCTTGGAACCAATATTTTATCGCACGCCACCCACTACCATTTCTCATCAGCTTCTATGTTCCGCTGTCTGCACTTCAACAGCCTAATCTGGCTCAAAGGAGATGTTTACATTACGCTAAACACCTATTCTCAGTCTTGCAAGCCCAAGGGGAGTAGCAAACACATGAGAGTTCTGCTGGTGGAAGATGACCCAAAACAACTCATGCCGCTGCAAATGGTACTCTCCCAAGCAGGACACAGCGTCGATGGCGTCAAAGATGGAGAGACGGCTCAGTGGCTCTTATCCGAGAAAGACTATGATCTGCTGGTTCTAGACTGGATGTTACCGCATGTCAGCGGCGTAACCCTCTGTCGCCAATATCGAGCAGCCGGGAAAACCGCTCCAGTTCTGATGATCACGGCAAGAGACGCCACGCCTGAAAAAGTAACTGGATTAGATGCAGGTGCAGATGATTATCTGGTCAAACCGATCGACCTGGTGGAGTTCATGGCACGAGTCCGGGCGTTAAGACGGCGATCGCCCCTGTGGCAAGGAGATACATTGAGTCTTGAGGACCTCCACCTTCACCTCGATACCCTGACTGTCGAACGGCAAGGTGCCACTGTTGCTCTCTCCAGCCGGGAGTTTCAACTGCTGGAGTATTTCATGCGCCATCCCCGACAGGTATTGACCCGCAACCAGATCGAGCAGGCTGTATGGGAGTGGGGAACCGAACCCGAAAGCAATGCAATCACTGTCCTGGTTCGCAAACTCCGTCAACGCTTGCAGGCTGTAGGAGCGGCTGATTGGATTGAGAGCATCTATGGCATGGGCTATCGCCTAACGCCTCCTGAAACACATGAAGCTTGAAGGCAAGACGTGTTTAACCGAAGTCGTCGCAACCTGGCTCGTTGGTTCACCCTTTCGATGGGAAGCATTCTAGTGCTGTTTGCTGGAGTGATTTATCAGATCGAAATTACGGAAAAACTGGAAGCACTCGATCGCCTGCTCTACGACAAGACCAGAGTGATGGCTGCCAGTGTGCATTATGAAGTGCGCCAAGACCAGAGCCAGGTCGATCTGAGCCATGTTCCGTTGTTGGGCAGTGGCTCCCATCCGCTTGCAGAGGATCTGATTTATGTGCGCTGGTATAACGAGCAAGGACGGCTCGTTCGCTTTTTCGGAGCGTCTCCCCCAGACCCGTTAAATACGTCCCTCGGGTATCTCACAGTTCAATCAACCGATCCACTTTTGGAAGAAGAAGTTTGGCTCCGTCAGGCAACGCTAGCGGTTGAGGGCAGAACTGGAACTCTGGGGTATTTTCAGGTTGCCACTCCCCTCTCAGAGACTCAACAAGAACTTCAGCAGCTTCAGATGGCACTGGCCCTAGCAGTACCGATCGCACTCGGACTCATTGCCTTCACCGGTTGGGTTCTTAGTGGGTTCGCCATGCAACCCATTCGGCAAGCCTATCAACAGCTTCAACGGTTTACAGCAGATGCTTCCCATGAGTTGCGATCGCCCATTTCTGCGATTTTGACCAATGCGCAATTGGGATTACTGATCGCCGATAATGATTCCCGCTATCACCCTCCCTTGGAAAATATCGTGGATAGCGCAGGATCAATGGGTGCTCTCGTCAATAATCTGTTATTGCTCGCTCGTCATCAGGGGCAACTTGCATCAGAATCACTCAAAATAATTAATCTCGACGATTTGCTCAGCAATCTGGTGGCTCATTTTGTAACCTTGGCAAAACAGCAATCTCTCAACTTGACCTATGAGCCGCCTGAGCAATTGATCGAACTGTGGGCTGACCCCGACTTGCTACGACAGGCGATCGAGAATTTGCTCAACAATGCCTGTAAATATACCCCTTCTGGTGGCGTGATCCTAGTGCGCTTAGTGCCTCACCCTGGTTGGGCCGTGATTCAGGTGATTGACACAGGCGTTGGAATTCCAGAAACCGACCTACCTTATATCTTCGATCGCTTCTACCGGGTAGACACTCAACGTTCTCAGGACAGCGGTGGTTTTGGGCTAGGGTTGGCGATCGCCCGGCAGATTGTCCATGCTCATAGCGGGCGCATCTATGTCACAAGTGAAGTGAGTAAAGGCTCAAAGTTTCAGATTGAACTGCCCCTCAAGCCCTACTAGGGTCTTAACGGATTCAGAAGTCCAGAATGAGGAACTTTAGCTAGCGGTACAGGTGGCCCAGGGAAGACCTTAGTATAGTAATGATTATGGCTCAGCATCTGCAAAGGAATAGGACGCCTAGTTGCCCCGCGCCGCAACTACTCCACTGTTGGAATTAAGGCTCAAACTCTTATCCAATCCTGAATCCAGCTCCCTTAACTAGGGCTCAAGGTAGAGAGAAAACTGAACGAAGCTATAAGGACTTTGGGGAACTGGCACAAGCCAACATAGGCCGCGTTTAGGCCACTCAGTGTGGCCACTGTCACAGAACACATTTACTTAGGGTGTATAAGACCCGATCTAGCCTGGCCTTGAACCGTGAATTTGTTTGAGCCGCTAATCCAGTGACGAGTCTTCATCACCTAAATTGGAGTCCTCTTCGATTTCCTCGATCGCGGTACTGAGTTCCATTTCAAATTGCTCTACCGTGGGCAGTCGATTTTGAATATCTGGAGGAAGTTGGTCTTGGAGCTGATAAGTAGAGACTCCGATTGGCTGGCGGCTCCCTTGGAGGGCATACTCGACAGTTGTCTTGTCTTTAGTCTTACAAAGGATAATGCCAATGGTAGGGGCATCCTGGCCGCTACGGAGGAGGTTATCAACGGCCGCAACGTAGAAACTCATTTGGCCAGAGTGTTGAGGCTCAAACTCACCCATTTTCAGATCCAGGACAATATAGCAGTGGAGCTTGACATGGTAGAAGAGGAGGTCAAGGCGATACTCCTTGCCGCTGACGACGAGGGGATATTGACTGCCCAAAAATGAGAAGCCCATGCCGAGTTCAAGGAGGAAATCGCGAATGTGATCGACCAGCCCCCGTTCCAGATCACGCTCCTGAGCTTCCTTGGCCAGGGTCAGGAAGTCGAAATTGTATGGATCCTTGATCAGCTGCTGGGCTAGGTCAGACTGGGGAGCCGGGAGCACGTGTTTGAAATTAGTAACAGCACCACCCGTTCGCTCAAAGAGACCACTTTCGATCTGCATCTCAAGGATGTTCCTACTCCAGCCGTTTTCAACCGTTTGCTGAACGTACCAGAGTCGCGCTTGTGGATCCTTTACCTTCTCAATGATGCGGATATTGTGGCTCCACGGTATTTGGCCAACAGCCTGTTGGCCAATTTGCTCCTCGGTATAGGCCTCTGCAAATACCCGCATAGCTTTGAGGTTTGAGCGGGAAAAACCCTTGATATCAGGGAATTCGCGCTTCAGATCCCGAGCTAAATGGTCGATTACCTTACTGCCCCAGCTCGCCTGTTTCTGCTTGGCGATGATCTCTCGCCCAACATGCCAGTAGAGCAGGATAAGTTCATGATTGACGGCCAGGGCCGCCTTGACCTGGGCTGTCCGGATACGCTGCTTGAGCCCATCTAGGAAAGCGGTGTAGTTGCTGTCTAGGGAGAGGGGGGACTGCTTCGGCATGAGGAAGACTATATCAGGGCTTCAATCTGGGTGCAGCGCAAGAGGGCCATAAAGTAGCGAAGCGGCGGTTTGGGGCCTAGTAGCAGATCGAGAAGAGCGATCGCATCTTCGGACTGAGTTCCCCCATCACCTGCTCAAACTGATCCGCCGACCAAATTTCCGCTTGGTCATGGCGATTTTGCTTCGGCACCAGTTCACCTCATAATTGGATCCAAACCACCCTTGAAAACTCTAACTTGCTCTTTTTGCGATTTCAGCAAGTCTAGTTTATCGAGATGGCAAGGGTTCCAGCAATTTAGAGCGAAAAGAGAGCAACATGGCGAAGCTTGTTGAAAATGAACCCTTGTTGTTGAGAATAAAATTCTAATAGGATTTTGGATCCTAAATTTTGATTAGAGGATGCCAGTCTCCACGTACCAAGATGACACGCTTTTGCCTGCCACTCTCAATTGATGCCATCGCGTTGGGTTGTGTCATCAAATCCCGTTGACTTGTTGGCCGTGGCGCTCTCAATTGAGCAGCTGCTTGCGGCCCATTCAACCGATTACTTATATACCGCTACCATTGCTACTATCTTGAGCGACTTAACACCCCCGTTCGCCTGCCACTAGTAACCTCTCGTATCCCCCAAAACTTTACACGATCGATGTGCAACAGGCTTGTTAGCAGTTACGTTCCCGAAAATTATCATATCGAGAAATAGCTACTTCCCGTTCACCCCTGCATAACTTCGTGATTAAAAACAATGCTTCCTTATCGAAGATACTCCCAACTTACCGAAATCTATTATTGGGAGCGGAAGAATGAACGAAGATTGAGCCAAATTCAATGAGCGAATAAATCTTCAAAACCTATCAACAGTTCAAAGGCTCTCTAGGTAAAGAGTCTTCACTTGAAAAGCGACTTTTCTAGCTTGGGTAAGTGGTATGGGATAGCCAACTGTGTTGTACCCTCTATTGGGAACGCTTCTCTTCTGAAGAGTTTTCTGTAGCTCCCAAACTAGCGCTCTCAGCTTTCCTGGCTTGAAAATAAGAATTTCTTGTTCTGGTATCAGGACGATCCAATAATCGGCTTGAGAGCTCCACCCCCACCCTGGAATCATTTCTTTGTCGTTCGAGATAGTTTCAAAAAAGAGATTACCTGTCCGTTTAGCGGCAAGGTCAAATTTATACTCAATTGTGATAACTGATCCATCTGCCCGAGTGACAATTCTGTCTATCCCTGCTTGCTGATACTTTATCTCTCCAGAGACATCAGTTACTTTGTAGACAGGATGTAACCATTGGTCTAAGAAAGTTTCTCCTGCTTGGCCAACTTTGCGCTGAGTTTCAAAATCGTATGGTTTAGTTTGCATAGATTTGAGGGATATAGAGTTGGACTCCATCATTGCCTTCTCGTCGTATTGGAATGCCAGCCCATCGTGACACCCAATTCACCAATGCCCGCAAAGAACTGGCTCTGCGAGGGTTGGTGGTTCCTCCACAATCACCAAAACTCACCAAAGAAATCACCTCTTGAATTAATTCTTTAGTGAGTTCTTGATCGTCACGAGTCGTTTTCTCAATAATCATTTGAATCGGATAGAATCCTAGCAATGCTTCTGCGAGAAGACGTTCGCGAGTTTCCTGATCATCGCTCTGGGCAATCCTTTTACCTCGATCTGTTAAAATGTAGATGCTTGAAGATTTATTCTCGGCTGAACCTCGACTAGCAAGACCTATTTCCATCACAGGTCGGCCAAGATAATCTCCTCTCCTAGCCAAATCTTTTTCTTTTTTAGCACCACTACCAAAAGCAACGCCTAAAGATTTAGATGTGTTGGTTCCACCATGAATTAGCTCAACCGTTTTAATGTATTTCTGTGGATCACCGATTTGAGGGATGTAAATGGGCTGTTGCTCACCTTTACGCAGATCTTGATCTAGAGCAGTTTGCCAATCAATTAAATGAGAGATCTGTTGAAACTCATAAAATCTGATTTCTTTTCTTGGAACGTCAACAGTATAGGTGAGCTGGAAAGTTCTTCCTCTGAGTTCATAAACTAATCCTGAAACACCAGGCTTGATACCAAAACAAGCCCCTTCAACTTCGCCAGTCTGCTTGAGAAGTTCTAGAACGGGCGCAAGTTCCTGCTCTACTGCCAAATCACAGAATGTACTTCTGTCAGAAAGTATTGCCCTGGTTTGAGAATCAAAATACGTAAACTTGAACACTTCAATTAGCTCCTCATGCTGCAATAACTAAACCTGGATCTCAGAAGAAACAAACAAAACTTTATCTGCGTCGCCAATCAGCGGTAATGAAAGGTAATGCGTAAAGCGAGGCGATACAAATGCCACAACCCGTCTTTTGTGAAATGTCAGATAGATACAATCTATTCCACCCAAAAGCTTCTCCCAGGATTCGGTTAGCCGATCACGAAACTCAGTGAGAGGAATCTCTTCACTGTTCTGAATACTAGGCTCTCCCTCTTCTGAATTGAGAGCATCAACATCTTGAAGCGGAAGTAAAAAGGCTGCAACTTCACCATAGTGAGTACATACAATCCGTAGGTTACCAGACTGAACTTGCCGTCTAAGTTTTGGTAACTTGACTCTTAATTCCGACATCGGGATTTGCTTGAAACTTTTGTTCATGTTTACTTGCCCTTCCCTACACCTGATAATGGCAAAACATTTTGAAACTGTCAATAGTGTCTTACGTTTTTTACATTTTAAGCCCAAAACAGAGAATCAGCAAGGGTTGTAGGGCATCTTGCTTTGCGTGGAGTAGGTGGTTGCGCTAACTGATCTGAGCCATTGCCCTAGTAAAGCCCGCCCGCACCAGAGCTGCTGGGTGGTTAGGCGGCTGCCAACGCTGCCCGCCAGAGGCCGGGGTAAAGGGGCTTGATTGTCTGCCGCAGCTGGTGAAGTGCTTCGGCCCCTGACTCTTGGGCCACGTGAATCAGGGCGATAATGTCTTGAATTGAGGCTTGTATCTTAGGGGCGTCCAGAACTTCAGTAAGAGATCCGATCCTTACTGAAGTTCTGGACAGGCCATATTTCTCAAGGACTTTGGCCGCGATCGCATCCCAGGCAGGGGTCAAATCCCCCACCCGCTGCTGTAGCACCTGGTCGAGAACGTTAAACACCTCAGAGTCAGTCTCAATCCGTTTGCGATGACGTTGGAGGGAGTGAACGCGATCGCAGTTGTCAGCCAGCTTGGCCGCGATTTTGGCCTCAATGTCGCTCAACTTGACGAGGCGGTATTGATAGGCACGATTACCATCGCCAGTTGATACCTTCCCGTTGTAATGGCCTTCAAGGCCCACCATTTGTAAAAGTCTGTGAAGGCACTTCACTAGAGGTGTTTTACTGGTGAACTGTAGCCCGTGAATTCGTTGATGGGTAGAAGATGCAGAAGCTAGAGAAACAGCCTTCTCTCTAGCCCACGCCGCCGCTTGGGCAACGATGAAGTCTTTGTTTGTCCAAGCTGTGAGGCGGCCCTTGATGACGCTGTAGAGCCCTGGAGCATCCTTTAGCAGTTTGGCTATGGCAAACTCCCGAGCGGTGCAGGGAAGATCGGCTGTGTCGTGCTGCCCTGCCCGTGCGATCGCGTTGAGGGCATGTTGGCGGGCAATCTCAGCCCACAGTTCGGGTTGCTCATAGGCGATGCAAACCAGCGATCGCACCCGTAGCTCAAATAGCCCATTGGTGCCGGAGTCGATGACCCAAGCCTCTATCCATTCAGGATTGTTGAGCCCAGGATAGTCGCCCAGCTTCTGCTGAAGCTCCCACTTATGGTGCTTGGTAGCTTCAATGGCCCCAGCAGGTTCGTCACCGGCTTGCTTTTTGCCCTTGGCCCTAGCGAGAGTGCGCCCCTTTTGAGCAATTAAATTCTGAGTCGCCTCATAAAAGGGTTGTGACCAGGTTTCAGCCGCTTTTGGGTCGCAAACCATTTCGTTGACCGCCCAGCCGTTGGTCTCCCACTCCATGCGCAGAAACTCAACCTTGAAATAAGTCTCTTGAGCTTGGATGGCTAGAAACTCTGGCAGCTCTAGCCAATCATCTGCCGAGGCCTGGCCCAGCCGAGAGGCAATCTCTGCGCAGCCCATTTGTTGAGCCAGGTTGATGGCACCCGTGTTTGGGTCACCAGCCAGCAGCGATCGCCAGTAGTCGGGGGTGAATACGGCTGGGTCAGGCATTGTTGCCAGCCCACGAGAGGCAATGTACATATTGCGCCGCTTAATCTTTTCGCCGCGAATTGCGTCTCGGTGGCGCTCCCCCCTCTGGCTGATGCTGGAGGCTGCCTCAAAAGCCCGTGCGTATTCGAACTGCTGATCAAAGTACGTGCCCTCGCTTGAGAGACCAGAGTTGAACGCTGGGGAGAATGACAGCCAATTTAATCCACGATTTGGCGCAAAGCTTGTAGGGTTTTTGGCAAACTCTGACCTAATCCGGTGGGGAGTGTATTTACCATCGATGGGTTGCCCCTTCAGATCAGGATGGAGGCCGCGCAGTACCCGGTGAATAGCTCTGGCTTTACCCTCACTGCCAGAGGGAATAGCAACCTTTTGCCCTTTGCTAACGGCATTTTCTATGCCCGCAAACCACGTATAGAAGGCCCTGTTGGCCTTTGGGGTTGATTCCCAAGCAGTGCCGTCCCAGGATTCCCCATCGCCCGCTTGGTCAAGGTAGAGGGCAATCTCCATCTCAGTCTGAGGTCTTTGCCGCCGCAGTACCTCTACTTGGGTGGGGTCAAAGTTCCCCCAACGTTGCGCAGCTGCGACGGTTGAGCGGTAGAGACCGTCCTGGGCTAAAACGACGACATTCGCATGGCTTAGCAGATCCTTAACGGCCTGCCGAGCTAACTCAGGGTGATTCCCCAACTCACCGGACTGAAGGCGAGGAATACACTCGTTTGCTTCGTCGAAGGCGACAACGTTGGCTAATATTGACCGAAGTTTATGGGCTGACTCGGGGCAGGCCGTCACCCAGGCAACGGCGGGTCTATTTTCCGGTGGAAGGGCTAGATACTGGTCGATAGTGAGGACATCGAGTTCATGAGCTAGGTTGGTGGCCAGTTGTCGAGTAGGGGCAAAAATAACGCCACACCACCCCCGCTGCTGCCCCTCTCCAACAACTGACCGCAGCCCTACCGATGTTTTGCGGGTCATCTTGGAGCCGTCGAGGACAATCAACCGGCGATCGCCATCAGCGGGAAGGGTGAGTCGTGGGAAGTGGCCCACCTCCACCGTGCCCGAGAGCCGTGCCCTGTCCCTAAAAGCTTTGGCGATCGCCATTCGATCAGTGTCCTCGGGCAGGCCCACTAGGGCAGCTACTTGGCCCAGCCAAGCTTGGCGCTCTTTCTCCCGCTTTTGTTTCGCCCAGGCTTGCTGCCGCGCCCGCTCATGCCGGGCTGAAGGCTTTGCTTGGTCTATGAGCTGCGCAAAAGCGTCTGCCCCTTGAGCCGCGATAAAATCGTCAATTCCTTTACCTAGAGAGCCGTCCCATAGCACCAGTCGGACATCACAACCCGCCGCTGTGAGCAGGCCAGCGAAAACGGCACGACCTTGTTCAACGTCGTGCCGCGTCTCTGCTTTTTCGTCCTGGTCAAAGGCTATATAGGCGCGTCGGCCTGGCTGGATGAATCGCTGCACCTCGGGCATTAAGCGAGGGGCGACTTTGGTTTTTAGAATAGGGTCGTGAGCCAGATAAGCTCGAAACCCGTAGAAACCAATCGCCGCGTACCCCTGGGAGAGGGCTGCTAGAACCTTCTTCCCGCCTTCGGTAAATAAGATGTTGATCGCGGGGTTTACGGCGACCCAATCCCAAAAACCAAAGACTACAGTATCCTCTCCACCAAGCCCAACCAGTGCGGCTAGGCTAACTTCAGCAGGGCATTCCACCCCGTAACGTATGGCGACTTGCCGCCATACCCCAGCAGTCACCGGCGGTAGGTAAGGCTTACTACCAGCGCCGAGCGGGGTCTCGTACTTCCGCAAGACCGTGTGCTCAGGGTAGAGCCGCAACAGCCCGCTGACTTCACATTTTTCGACTGGTCGCCCTAGGGCATAGCTGAGGCGCTGCGCCGATTTTTGGCGGTTAACCTGTGGGTTCTCAGCTTTGGCCTGCCACAGTTCGCCCGACTCTTGCCGGAAGCACGCTAGCTCGCGGAACGAGTGAGGCCGCCGCGTCTCCCAGAATCGGCTGACGGTATAGCCCAGCTCATAGTTAGGCTCCCATTGGCCAGAATCCTCGACAAAGGAGACGGCAGCCTTGTAAAGGGTGGGTGCAATCGCAGATTCGATGATGCATTCTTGCTCAATCCGTTGCTTGAACGTAAGGCTACTTACAGCGCCACCTCCCGATTGGGCGGCGGCGACAAAGCCTTCAGAAAAATATGGCGACTCAACACTAAGCCAGAGCTTAGCGTGGCTCATTGAGGTGGGAGATGTTGTGGGTACGATCGCGCATGAAAGCATGGGAAACCTACGGATTACCCCGGCTGTATCGTTGCCGGGCATGACAAAACAGGCGCACTATTGCGCCGCCGATCTGCATCAGCTATCCTGTAGGGGATTGAATTTAGACAAACGAATCCCGTCACGTCCCCGTGGCGCGTTTTCGAGCGGGGCAAGGCGATAGTTACTTTCTTGGCGGGAAGGCTATCGTTTTTGCTCTTTAAAGGGTTCGCGTGAACACGTTCACATAAAAATCACCTCCTGGTTGTGGGGCTAATTTATCTAATCTGCTTGGGGATGGAACGCCTGTTAGTTTCTTTCCCCAAGTAACTGCTGCTGCTCCAGCCAGGCCTCTCGCTCCGTTCTGAGGCCTGGTTGTGCTAGGGCGCGTCAATCGCTGCCAATAAGGTCCGTCTGTAGTCGCCGGGTCAGGAGAGCATTGCGATCGCTCTCGGAACACTGGGCACAGCCGTAATTCTCCTCAATCTACTACCAGATTCCTATTACCTAAATATCACTTAACAAACAGCTTGCTTGTATCTATAGTTATGTATTATCGGCAACGCCGCGAGAACAGTCAAGAAAAAATTCCAATATGACTGGTTTGTTGATACTGACACTAAAAATATCTCAATTAGGCGTGAGGATTTTTGCCAAAGTTATCACATATCCCCATAAATGCATGTGCTTAAGAGCATTCACAAGGTAAGGCTAACGGAATCATATGAAATGAATACAGAAAAATGAGCCGGTACAACACCGTTTAAAGAGGAAATTGCTGTAGATATATCTACAGGTCATAGTGAATATGTCAACTATTGAAAATAGGTCATTTGGCAGCTTTGCAAGCTTATTTGAGGTAGCCGTTTTCTCTAGCCGCATCCCTCAGGATTAGCTCACAGAGGTTAGAAACCGTACGACTCTCCTGGGCAGCCCATGCCTCTAAAGCCGCCTTGAGTTCTTCATCCATGACCACAGAGACCTTGGGCTTTTTTGTCGGCACAGTTGTCAGCAACGCGTCTCTCATAGGTTATTTCCTTGTACAAACAGTTACCCCAGGTTCGCAACTGTGGCGAACCTGGGGTAAGTTTGTTGAACCTTTATGGTCTCAGGAAGCTACTTGTCAGCAGCTAGATTAGGGTCTTCCCATCGACAGCAAAGCATCAAGCTGCCGAATGATCCTGCTGTCGGCGCTTTTGCTCCTGCCGCAGCTGCTGACTGAGGGCCTTAATCTGAGCCTCGGATAAATCCCTCAGCCGTAGCTGTCCATCCGCCGTCAGTGGTAGCTCAGCGGCATCCTGAGCACTGAACACTTGTTTGAAGAGCTGCTGATTAAACGCCGAGATCGGGGCGATTTTATCTTGCAGATCCTGCTCATCGTACTGGCGGCTTTGCATTGCTCGGCTGTGATGCATCGCCCGCGCCGCTGCCTCTAGCTCCGCCTCTGAAGCCCTCGATCTTTTCAGATAGGTGACATACATCTTGCGCAGCGACTGAGGCACCACCGGCACCCCCACATGCCGATAGAATAGGTACTTCACCCAAGACGTCAAATTTTGGTGGGTGATCGGTTCACCGGGTGTGGCCCCCATCGTCGTCTTCACCTTGACGAACAACTGATTATGAGCGGGGTTAAATAACGGACGATAGGTGTCAATCCAGGTCTGCAAGAGACCATAGAACGTCTGCCCCCGGGCCAGCTGCATATTGTCAATCGGCGTCAGGTACTTCCCATAGATCTCACCCGTCTTGTAATCCTTGGGCCCAAGGTAGAGGTGCCACTGAGCCAACTCAGGGCGAGCCATATTTTCAATTGGCACCAACACCCCATCCTCAATCGATCCCTGCATCAGCGTGCGGCCCATTTCTAGCTCACAGATGGTGCGATTCCTCTCGGGTGCCATCACCGAAAGTATACAGAGCACCAACACCAGCTGTAGGTCGCAGGCGATCGCCGTCGGCTCTCGAAGCTTACGCTGACGGTGGGGCTTGCCATTACGCTGACTCACCGAGTAGTAAAACCGCTCTTCGTACTTGGCCTGTTGGGCGTCAAGCACATCGAGCACCGTTTCCCAAGAGACGCTGCGTTCCTTGTAGGCGATTTCTGGCGGCTTACTCTTGCGCAACTTGTTGGCTACCGAGAGCTTCTGCCGCAGTCGCCGTACCACTGGAATATCCGTGTACCCCGACTTAGAGGCCGTGTTCTCCGTCTCCTGTCGATAAAAATACTTCGCCACAATAATCAGCGCCTGTAGAGTCGCCACCTGACTATCTGGCGCATCCCTGTAGAACACAAAGTAGTCATCCCACACCCGCTCCGCCACCCGCGCCTGCTGCTCGGCCAACTCCTTGCGTTGCTCCCGCCGCATCAGCAACTTTTGCCAAGCCTCCTCTTCATTCATTCCCTCCGCCTGAATGGACTCCAGCGAAACATTGAGCGGGGTGTAGGGCACCAACCCTGTGAGGGATAAGTCCTCCAGCGGTACCAGACCGTAGCGATGCTGCCAACCCAGCAGGCGCATGAGAAATGAGACATTGCTGTTGATGGTGGCAGGTCGATGATTGAGGGACTGCACCTCGAACTGCTTTATAGCATCGATTTGCACTCTCAGCCTGTCATTGACCTCATCGGGCTTAAGGCCAAAATCGGGGCGTCGCACTCGCTTAGTGAGCCCCAGGTTTTTGAGCGGCTGTTTTCCCCTCTCCTTGGCAATGTTGAAAGAGTGACGATAGACCTGAGCCGCTGGCTGAGAGACCTCATCACCTGAAGGGACCTGCCCCGCATCGAGCCACCCCTGGTCTTGAGCCCAGGCGATGAACTTAGACAGCTGATAGCGATTGGCCTTTTGAATTTTGGAATCAATGTCCTTGGCCTCAAAGTGAGTGCTCTGGGCCTTTAGCGCTTGGTTGAGCTGGTCAAGGGGCAGGGTGTCGAGGAAGCGCTGGGCCGCTTCGACTTCGGAAGGAGTAATGCGGTCTCCCTGACGACTTGGGCCACCCCAACCCGGCACGGTGTAGCCGATGACAGCCGTGCGTGCCAGGGAGACCGTATTGCGCGGACTGGCTCCAGTAGCGCACTGGCCACTGAGCATCACACTGTAGGCGCGAAATGCAGCGCCGACAGTCTTGATTTGACGGGAGTAATATACATCTTCCATGCGTCAATCCTTCTTTTTTAGCTAATGTGCATAGATGCGCACAAGCTAATTGATTAGCTTGGCTTATGTCAGGCGTACCCTTGATTTACCAGGACATAATACCCTAAACATAACTCATTTTGCATGCCTTCATTGTAGGACAAATAGAGTGCGCATAAGCTAAGTAATTGAAGAATAACGAGTTTTGTAAAAAACATTAATTCCATTATTTTTTAATAGAAAACGCAATATTCTAAAAACTTCTAAATAACCGTTAAAGTCTTTTGTGACAGCGCCTTAAGTCATATTAATCTCAAATTTGAATCTTCATATTGAATTATTTTTGCTTGCTGTACTCAAACTACGCCCTGAGAAAAATATTTGAGAATGGGTTAAACGGTATTACAAGCGGTGCGAAGCTGAATATTACCTCTGAGGCTTCTAGAAGTGCGCATAAGCTAAGTTTATGAATAGCGCAGATCACAGGCATGTCAATGCTTTCAGGACATTAATGTGATGGAAAACGTGTATTTTGCTTGCGCGATCTTTAGCTTGTGCGCTGTTTAGAATTGAGGAGGTATTATTGATGAAAGGTATTGGGGACGGTGTCATGGTGCATTCTCAAACAGGCTCGCCCTCACCGCAGGACCAGGCGGGTCGCCGGGTACGGAAGCCGAGCAGGAAGGGGGCCAAGGTGCCCTTGAATCTAACGCTCACACCTCGGGCTTATTTCTATCTCCAAGTCATGGCCGGCCGACTCAAGATGTCGATGTCGGGGATAGTTGAAGAGTTTGTCGCCGTGAAGATGGAGCGGGGCCTCTCGTTAGCTCCGTTGGGGCGGGGCAACCGGCGGGCGGGGCAAAAGGCGATGCGGGGTCAGCCGATTTACCACGGTGAGCGGAAGAGGCCGGTTAACCTGCTGGTTACACCTGCCACCAAGCGATATCTAAAGCGGTTAGCACAGTTGGCGGCAGACCCTGCGGTTAGGCCTTCCATGTCAGATGTGGTAGAGCGGCACCTGACGGCGGTTGCAGAGCTGTGGGAGGACCGCTTTCCGTATCCGGGCGATTTCGCATCAGCAAGCGACCCAGACCTGGTCTGAAGACTTGGGCGATCTCGAAAAGTTGAGGCCTTGCAAGCACGCTTTGAAAAGCTGGAAGAGGGGCTATGCCACGTCAAACCTAATGCCGATTGAGATTTGCAGGCGCTGGGTTCGATCGCAGCTAGTGCCGTTCTGATTTTTGTAGCTACCTTCCCCATCCAAAGGCTGCTATCAGTATCGGCTCTGGCGGGCTAGGGGCATCTGGTGTGCCACGCTCATCACCAAGTCCTATGGGGCTGAAGCCTGCGGGAACTAATGGCCAAGCTTGACTGCTGAGATCGCTTACTTTACGGGCTCCAGAATCCCTGAAGCATTGAGCCTTGATGTAGCCGATATCAGCTCCCATCGCAGTCATAACCAGGCAGGGCAAAGCTTTGTGGTTCTGAATACAGAATTCGCGGAGAGGTATCCGTAACCTTGTTTCAGGATTTCAAAGGACCTGTTTCCGGGCTTTTATTATCCCTAAGAGGCTGAAATTCACCATACTGTGGCGATTTTTAAGTCTGCACTCGGACTCCTCTATGGTCGGAGGGTCTGAATTTGGGGTGAAATTTTTCACAGTTTAATTACCCTCGGGTCTACGCAATGGAAGGTCATTTTGCGTGGACTTCCATTGCGGCAAATTTCTGTCGTTCCCAAGAGATTAGTAGGTAAAAGGATGCTTGAGTTACGACGAAAACTTTGGCGACGAAAGCCAGGATTTGGCTTGAAGCAGGTGATGCTAGCCGCGATGGGAGCACTGCTGTTGGTCGGCACCTGGGGGGTGCGATCGCAGGCTCAAGGGCCGGTGCCAAGTTCCAGCGGCGGTTCTGCCTACGTGCTGCTAGCCACTCCTGAAACGACCCACTTAGGGTTCTTTAGCGCCGAGTTGCCCCCGGTACTGCGGGTGCAATCAGGCGATTCAGTCACCTTTTCCACCTTTCCCAACGTCGGTGAAGAAGCGCGTCCGGGCCGTTCGATCGAAGAGTTGGTAGCGTCGGCCAATGCTCTAGCCAAAGAGCGCAACCTGATCGGCCCCCACTCCTTAACCGGGCCGGTCTATGTAGAGGGTGCAGAGCCGGGCGATGTCTTAGAAATCAAAGTCAAAGAAGTGGTGCCGTCGATCTATGCCGGGCAAATTGTCTTCCCCGGCGAAAGCGGGTTGGGGCTGCTGCCGGGCGAATTTCCCACCGGCACCATTAGCCACCTCTATGTGGATATCGCCAACGAAACCACCCAGTTTGCTAGTAACGTGACCCTGCCGGTTAAACCCTTCATGGGCATCATGGGGGTAGCGCCGCCAAAGGATTTTGAGTCCACCGATACCGAAGCCGGTGGGGCCTGGACGGCTCGGCCCGAGCGCATTGACGACTATGGCGGCATTCGTCGGGTATCGAGTGTGCCCCCTGATCTGTGGGGCGGCAATATGGATAACAAAGAGCTGACGGCGGGTAGTTCGCTGTTTGTGCCGGTGTTCAATTCGGGGGCGCTATTTTCCACGGGTGATGGCCACGTCAACCAAGCCAACGGCGAGGTCGGGCTAACGGCCTCTGAAACCGCTATGCGCAGCGTGACCGTTGAATTTGTGGTCCACAAAGATATGGATCTGATTCGCCCGATTGTAGAGACGCCAACTCACTTTATGACCATGGGCTTTGACCCCGATGTGGACAAGGCGATGAAAACCGCCACCCGTGACATGCTTGACTTGCTGACCAAAACCACCGGCCTGAGCCGCTTGCAGGCCTATTCCCTAGCCAGTCTGGCCATGGACTTGAACATTACCCAGGTAGTCGACATCAATCGCGGTGTCCATGCGCTGGTGCCCAAGTCGATTTTCACGGCCTATACCCCTGTGGCTGATCTCAAGGGCCAGATTCAAACCGATCGGCCTGCGCTCTAGCTGGCTGCCGTTGACTGCCGGACTCAGCTGGGCTCTGCTCCCTTGACGGTGGGAGCAGAGGTCCTTCGCGCCTGGGTCGCATGGTTTGGCCCCGGGGCCGTTGGGTTCAGATTTTAAAGGGCGCACTGGTTTCGCCTTGAAGTACTTGCCGGCCTTGATTAAGGCCCTGACTAACACTGAGGAGATATTGTATGAAGGCTTCTTTTCCCTACGCGACGCCCGCGACGACTGGTCTATTTCCCAATCTGCGATCGCCCTTTCTGGCGGTGACGGTTGGTCTAACTGGGGTGCTACTGGCGATCGCCCTGTGGCTTTCGCCGCTCTCTCTACCGCTGCCCGATCTGACATTTCTCTCTGGGGCCACCGCCCCTGCTCTGCCTGTCGCCTATACCCAGGGAATGCAGTTGCGGCAAACTGGCGATCTGATTGGAGCGCGCCAAAAGCTACAGCAGGCGGCGATCGCCGATCCGATGGCCGTACCCGTGCTCTACCAATTGGGCCGGGCAGAGTTTCAGCTAGGCAACCTTGAGGCGGCGATCGCTGCCTACCGGGCGGCCTTGGCCCAAGACGCCGACCACGCCCCCTCGGCCTACGAACTGGGCAGCATGCTGGTCACCCTGGGCCAGATCGATGACGGCATTGCGCTGTTGCAGCAGTCAGTGGCGATCGCACCCACGGTGCTGGGCTACTACGATTTGGGCATTTCCCTGGGTCGCAGTGGTGATCGCAGAGGGGAAATTAACAGCCTCCAGCAGGCGATTGCCCTTCAGCCCGACCACGCTGACTCACACCTCAACCTGGGGTTGTCCTACGCCTACTTGGGCGACATCGCCGCCGCCAAACGGCATCTCACCCAGGCTCGCAACCTCTACCAGGCCCAAATCGAGGCTCTGGAACATGCGCACTTGGGCCGCAACAGCCTGGATGCCCAAATCCTCGATCAAATGATGGCGACCCTCGATCGCTGCGGTGTTGACTGCTGGCGATCGTGACATTAGGGTTGGGCTTTAGGCGTAGAACATCAGCATAAGGTCTAACCCATTCACCACTGACAACCGATATCCTATTCCTCATGGCAGCAGCGCGATCCCTACGTGGCCATCCCAATGGCACCTCGTTACCCGTCCCAGGCTGAGTCTAAAAGATAGTCGAGAGGCTGAGTAAAAATGCTCGTGTGCCAGTAAGCCAAAATTCTGGCTTAAATTGGGACTAAAGTCTTTTGTGCCAGTTGCCAAACTCAACGAGTTTGCATTGAGCAGAAATCGCTGAACTGCCCATTTTGTCGTTGATGGGTTGCGGCGCGGGACAACTAGCCTGGGCCTCTGCTTGGTTCAATTGGGGATTATTTCCGAGCGCTGGAGTTAAACTTGCCCAACTCGGCACTGTGCTGAATTAGGTACCGCTAGCTAGCCCCTTCCTGATAGGTGGCATCGAGCAGCTGGTTCGGCACTTGCTACTGATGGTAGTAGAGAAAGATCAGAGTTTCTTTGATGGTGCGAGTTAGCCTCTCAGATCTGCCGCTCGATATCACGCTCTTCGATGTGGTACGGAACGTCGTCCCTCAGCAATCAAGGGTAGACGAGCGCTCGACGAAGCTGATGTCACCTCGATCGGAGCTTCATCCGGCTCTCAAGCCACGCACTATTGCCTAACGCTTCGGTTGGAGATGGACCAATCACAGCTTTTGGAACCGGTCCAGGAGCAAGAGGTAATCCCGCTACCAGACCTAGGCGATTCGCCCTTCCGCGTTAATTATGAACTGAATCATGTTCCTTTCCAAGTCGACGCTTCACGAACGGTGGGGGTGCTGGCGCTTGCCGCGGTTGAGGGTCAGCTGATGAAGGTGGAGTTGCGGACAATACAAAAGGCACGGTGGCGCATACAGCTAGCATCGAGAGGATTCCTTGCAAGAGCCCGTCGAACCCGGCGTCACGGGCCTTCAACTAGGCGCTCATGTGCTGAGGGTGGGGCATGCGGACGCGCAATCAAGCCTAAACGTTACTCCACTCGACGTTTAGATGCTGCCGTCATTCGTATAGATTGGGATTGCGGTGATGCCTTGCCAATTGCTGTAAGGCTCAGCATGAAATTACAGGTTCGGAGTAAGCGGTGATATTGCTGGTCCAACAAGGTGCGCCAGCCAACCATCCACTCCTCCGCTTTGCTCCGGCGCGGCTGGCGGTTAAACTGGGACGTTAGACTGCTTTAATCCCTAATCAGGACGGTTTAGAAGCATCATTTGTTGATCTCAGTATAAGTTAGCGTAAGGTTATTCACAAATCGTCAAAGTTTTAAATGGACAGGTAGATGTACGAACCGTTTTATACATTTATTCTGAAGATCTTTCCTGAATTTGGTATTGATCCCACTCTCCTGGATCCTTTTCTGAAAGATGTTGAGGTGAAGAAGGGTGATTTTTTATTTCAGCAAGGGGATATCTGCAATTTTATTGGGTTTACTTTGAAAGGTTGCGTTAGAGTCTTCCTTATCAAAGACGAAAAAGAACGTACTTTGTCTTTTCATGCTGAAAACCAAAGCTTTGGCGATTTCAGAAGTTTTCTAAATCAAGAGCCTTCCGAATTCTCGTGTGAGGTAATTGAGCGTTCTAGAATTATCCTGTTTGATCACCGTGCTATGCAGCTTATTGAGAAGCTTCCAGACGGACAGAAGTTTTTGAGGCTCCACGCTGAAGCATTTGCATCTAAGATGCGCGATAAACTAACTTCCCTTTATATGGATACTCCTGAAGAGCGTTACTGTAAACTCCTGGACAATGAACCTGAAATTATTGATCGAGTTTCTAATTATCATTTAGCATCATATCTTGGCATTCAGCCAGAATCCCTCAGTCGTTTGAAGCGGCGCATTTACCAAAGAAGAGTTTCTTAACCCAAGTCAATGACTAAGTAGTAGAGCTAAAGATAGCTTGTCAGTAGGGAAGAACCACAATCCCATCGAGATTCGTGAAAGTTCATCTCCTACTGCTCTTTAGGTATTGGATAGTAAAATGAAGCTACAAGTCTTTTTCTCGCTACTAATTTTGCCTGCTCTATCGTTTTTTAGTTCTGTTACTCCTGCTCATGCTGGAATATGGGATCGAATTCAAGATACTGTTGAGGATGTTGTCGATCCTGGTGGAAATATCAGAGATGCGGTTGAAGCCGTTCAAGACTCGGTAACGTATACCTTTAGAGTTCAAAATGACTCTGGGAGAGAAATGCAATTTAGCATTGGACTAGAATCCTACAGTTTATCTCCAGGGTACTACATGGATATAGTAAGTTACGGTTCTAATGACTTTAAGATGTACAATGCTCCTGATGTAGAAGGATACGAGAATTCTTATGTCTCGTATGATCTTGATAATAACGGAAGCTACAGCATCATAGAAGAAGTGGGAGGTTTTTACGAGCTGTACAGTGAGTGAATCTTTTGGTTTACTAGAAGTGCGATTGCCGACCTTGTAAGAGGGCGTCCGAAAAGCGGTTTGCTGTACTTTGATGACCTGCTGATTCCCCCAGCCCCCTTCTTAAGGGGGCTTAAGTCCGCATTTTTATAGACGCTTGCGGCTTCCCAGAAGGTAAGAGGATTGAGGGGTTTCCTACTGTGACTACGAGAAATAGGACTCTTCAAACCTTCTCTAAGGTCGTTTCTCACTACAACTTTTAATTACTCCATTGATAAATTCTTTTAGAGCGCGTTGAATTTATGGAATTTGAGTAAGCAAGTCTAACTGCCTCGCTGAAACGAATTTAGTCCATCAATGGGATTCCAGAGCTATTTGTGTCCGGTATGCGAGGGAGTTAAACCGCTTGAAATCAACCTATTTTCTTAAATATCTGCTTCGAACGGGCAGATGACCTGCTGGGAGGTATCTGAGGTGGTTGTTGATAAGCCTAATGCTCAATGGTCAATGGCCTTAACTTGCCGGAGGTTGGCGGATTGAGTAGTTGTCTGCGCGCGCGATTGCTGATCTATGCCCATGCAGCCGGATCGTAATTGTCCTACAAGGCGTAGGACAAATTTCGGAACGTTTCACGAAAAAGCTGTCAAGAGAAGCTGTGATACTGCTCTGCGGCGCGGGGCAGCTAGTCATTGCTACTCCTTCTTCTCATCCTTCCGCTGCCCATACCAGTGCGGACATACGGTTATTAACCCTGTGCTTAGAGGCAGACATTGACAGATGTGCGTCCCTTAGACCATCACTTTTAAGATTGGTGTGCTTCAAGCCCTTATGCCCGAAAAACCTAAAGATTTTACTTTGAACTGGATTAGCTTATTCCTGCGTGGCCAATAATTGAATGTCGTGCAGGGGCTAAGGGAATGACCAGTCTAGTTTTTATTCACGGTACTGGGGGTAGGCAAGAGGCCTATGCTGAGACCCTGCAACACATGGAGAAGGCTCTTCAGCAGTGGATGCCAAAAACGGCATTGGTACCATGCCTGTGGGGCAACGCCTTGGGGGCCAAGCTCAGTGCTGGTGGGGCATCGATTCCCAGCTATAGCGAGGCTAAGGGAGGGCAGAGTATCTCTCCTGAAGAAGAGAGCATCCGATTTTGGGAGGCTCTGTACCGAGATCCATTTTATGAAATGCGATTGCTAGGGTTAAGACCAATCCAGGACGACGTAATAGTGCCGGGTCAACTGACCCCTAGCCAACAGCTACAGCGTCGGGTAGAAGCTTTAGCGGAGGCAGATGACCTCCGTGCTCAGCTAGACAAACTGGGCATTGGTCAGGTGTTTTACCAGGCCTGTGACATCATCACAGGGCCTGAGTCCAAGCTCTACCAACGACTATTGGAAACCGCCCCTAGCAATTTAAGCGAAGACTACGCGACGATCGCCCGCGCCATTGTATCGGTCTCTCGCATTCTCTGCAAGAACCAGGATGTTTATCCCTGGCTGCTAGTGAATGATGCCCTGCGTGATCAGGCGGTTGATGCCATTCAGCAGACCCTTAGTGCGGGGGAAGCCGCCATGGGTGTAGGGGATTGGGTCAAGGGTCTGGTTACTGATGTGGCCATGGGACTTGGCACCAACAAAATTCAGCGCCAGCGGGGGGCGATCATGGATGGGGCTTATCCCTTTGCGGGGGATATTTTGATTTATCAGGCCAAGGGCGCTGCCATTCGTCGCTTTATTCGTGACCAGGTCTTAAGTGAAAAAGTAAAGCCCCCGGTGGTGCTCCTAGCCCATAGCTTGGGTGGCATAGCCTGTGTGGATTTGCTGATTGAAGAAGACTTGACCCACAAGGTGGCGGGGCTGATTACGGTAGGTTCCCAAGCTCCTTTCTTCTACGAGATTGGAGCTTTGCAAACCCTCCCCTATGGCCACCCCCTACCTGCTCACTTTCCCACCCAATGGCTGAACATCTACGATTTGCGAGACTTCTTAAGCTATGTGGGCGATCAGCCGGGAGTTTTCCCCGGTCAGGTTGTAGATGTACCTGTTAACAATAAACAGCCCTTTCCTGAAGCTCACGGGGCCTATTGGGCCAACGATGAAACCTGGCAGGCGATCGCAGGGTTTTTGCCATGACCGAACCTACTGTTGACCCCAGTCATGTTCACGCCCTAGTGGTGGGCATCGAGCAGTACCAAGCAGGCCCCGCCTACGACCTCAATGGCCCTGCCCGAGATGCATTGGGTTTTGCCCATTGGTTATTAGCCCATGGGGTACAGCCCGCGAATATTCAGCTTTTTCTGTCACCGTTGGATCAAAATCGCGAGGTACTAGCCGAAGCAGAGACCCAAGGCTTAAGCCCGCAGGAGGCCACTCGGGATCGGATCAGCCGCACCATTACGGATCGCTTTGTTGATCGGGGCGGGCGGGAGAGAAGACTCTATGTATTTTGGGCGGGGCACGGGTTTATCACTAAGCTTGACACCACCACCCGACGGCTGTTATTTGCCGACACCAACACCAGAAACAAATGGAATCTGGATTTTGATACGTTGCTTCAGGCGTTTCAGACTGCTAAGCATGGGGCCGTTTTTCCTCGGCAGATTTTTCTCATTGATGCCTGTGCCAACCCAATGTTTCAAGACTTTTACCCCACCCTCCAGGCGGCGGCGGCAGGGGAGGGGTTTGTGACCAGTGGCACCCAAGGCCAGGCTGAGCAGTTTGCCCTCTTCGCGGCGGCGGAGTATGCCGTAGCGACCAACTTGACCCAGGCAGGAACGGGGCGATTTTCTCGGGCGGTGTTGGAGGAGTTGCAAGCCCAGCCCCTTTGGCCCAACATGCCGGAACTAACCAGCAAGATTAAAGCCAACTTTCGCGATCAGCAGCACCTGGAGCCAGTGTTTTGGTCGGTTTCGCTGGGTAGTGGCGATCGCGAGGTGACTGATACCATTAGCCAAAGAATAACGATTATGCCTGCGCCAGCGATCGCTATGTCTGGATCAGAACGGTTTCAATTAATCAAAACACTCAATGACCTTCCCATTGTGGAGTTCGAGATACTAGTCAACACCTTGAACCCGCCCGGTGGTCTTGTACCACCCAGTAGCGCTGCACAGGGGATACGTTCCTCGGCACTGTTGCAGTGGATCGAGGGGCCAACGGGGCCAGGCCTGAATGAGTTACAGGCGGTGCTGGGACAGGTGATGGTGGGGGCTTCAGCTGCCCAGAAGCTAAATGATTCTGCCAAGCCAAGCACTAACAATATTTCAAGTTCATCCAAAAAAGATCGCCTTCAGAAAGAGATTCAAATGTTAGAAGCTCAGCTTGAGCGATGTTTTTCGAAGCGCCTGTTAACAAACGATCCTGATGCTGAGGTTAAATTTGAGAATCTGGAGAATAAACTAGAGCAAAATATAGCCCTAAAGAAAAGCGAGCTAGAATCACTAAATTAAAATTGCTAAATCTCACAAAACTAGCATCGGTTCTTAAAGGTTTTTAGCTAACAACTGTGGATAAAAGAGAACGACTAGAGAAAGAAATTGCGGCCCTCAAGGCAAGGCTCGATAGATGTTTCGAGAAGCGACTGTCGACCAATGATCCAGAGACGGAAGTTAAGCTGGAAGAACTAGAAGATAAACTTGATGCTGACATCAAGCAAAAAGAACAGGAGCTAGCTCAACTTTCGGATACACCCTTGGACAAGAACCGTAGCGTTCTCAATCTAGAAGAAGGACTTTGTAGCCTTGACTTTGATGAGCCCCAAACAATTGTTCAGGATGTCTTGAGATACTTGAATGATAATGAAGGAGGGGCAGCTCTATTTATGATGGAGAATTGTTTAGAAATGGAGGGAAGTCTACTACTAAGAAGAGTTAGAGATCTTCTCAAATCCAATACCAGTCAGTTTTTTGAATATCCTGTCCAATTTGTACCCACCCTGCCAGCTAACGAAATCGCCTTCCTCAAAATTTTGGGCAGCCATTTGGGGATTACCATTGAGGAGGCCGCCGGAGATGAACCCAAAAAACTGGCTCAAGCCACTGAAGCAATCATTAAAAAAATAACGACACTCTTACGTTCCGGAACTACTATACTTATCCCACTAGCCAATTGGAAAAGTCTGAGCTTGAGCGGGCAGGTCACTTTTCTGGAGTGGTTTCTCAATCAGTTCTGGGGGTCATTAACCAATGCTGTTACAGAGGCAATGCAAGACCATTCGCCAAGAGTTTTCTGCGTGATCATGGTAGATGAATTGATAGCAGATACCTGTAGAAAATTTGAATATTTTTGTGATTTTGAAATATTTGATTGCGGAAGGCTATTGATGCTTCCCCTAAGATGTTGGACAAAAACTGATGTGCAGCGCTGGCTAGGTAACTATTCCTCAAAGCTCAATAAATCAGAGCGTAACCATTTAGTAAATTATATATTTGGGGGTAAAGACGAGGAGTTGCCGCTTAAGGTTCGGATTGAATTAGAAAAAGCTCATGCTCAATCGTTTTTTTGATTATTGATGGCAAAATTATGAAACTCTTTACGGGTAACCCCAATAACCGTCCTGCCAACCCTCACCCTGACTCCCCTAGTCGAGAGCCCTACCTGGCGACGGAGGATCTGGTGAACGCGGTAAATCTGGCGATTTTCCTCAAGCGACCCCTCCTACTGGAAGGGGAAGCAGGCTGTGGTAAAACCCGCCTTGCCTCGGCGATCGCCTATGAATTGGGCTATCCGCTCTATCGCTGGAACATTCGCTCTAAAACTCGATACCAAGAAGGATTGTACGAGTACGATGCCTTGCTAAGGCTCCACGACGTTAACCTGAGCCAAAAGTTAGACGGAGCTATTGTCGAGGGAGAACGCCTGGTAGACCCTAGGAAGGCGGAGGACTACTTAGATCTCAAAGAATTGGGCAAAGCCTTTGAATTGGAAGACCACCCGGCAGTGGTGCTCATTGACGAAATTGACAAGGCAGACCTGGACTTTCCTAATGATTTGCTCACCGTCTTAGAAGAGCCTTACGAATTTACCATTCGAGAAACCGGCAGAGCCGTGAGGGCTCATCATCCGCCCATTGTGATCATTACCAGTAATAAGGAGAAGGGCAATCTGCCTGCCCCCTTTTTGCGGCGCTGTGTTTATCACTACATTGAATTTCCGAACCAACCGGAGCAATTGAAGCAAATTGTCGAGATTCATTTCCTACCTGCTGAGGACACCACGGTAGAGGGGCAGCCCAGCCCGCCACCGGAGGATTTGGTGGATACCGCGATCGCCCGTTTTTTAGCGATTCGGCAACAAAAGGGGCTGGCCAAACTGCCCGGTACCAGCGAATTTTTAGACTGGCTGCGGGTGCTGGCCCAGTTTGGATCACAGGCCCCCTACCCGGCTGAGGCCTTGCCCGAAACTGGGCCGCTACCTTACCGGGAACTGCTCTTTAAGCTTCGTAGCGATTGGCGACAGGCCGGGTTTAGCGCATCGTCATGAGGGTGAATAGGACTGATGGTCAAAGGTTGGTGCTAGAAACGTTCTTGCGGTTGCGCAAGAGCGGCTTCAACCTGGGTATGGATGAGTACCTGGCTGGGTTAGCCCTAGTTTCAGATCAGGCATTGCCCTTTGCCCACAACCTGAACGCCTTAAAGCGATCGCTAAAGTCGCTCTGGTGTACCTCGCCGTCGGAGCAAAAGCAGTTTGACCCTGATTGGGATAAAGCTCTGGCCATTGTGCAAATGGCTGGCCCGGCTACCGTCGAAACGAAGGAAAGCCTACCCCTACCCCCGCAGCTACCCCTTGAGCCACCTTCGCCACCGCCGACAAGATTTGATCAACCCCCTCCAAAAGCCATTGCCGAAACCACTACCCCAGCCTTGGATGCCGCCGCTCAACCTGTGCGTGCCCCCTTTACCCCAGCAGAGATTGAGCGCCCCGTAGAACTACAGAGCTACTGGCCCGTATCACGGCGGTTTATGAGCTATAGCTGGCGCTACCTCAGACGCACAGTAGAAGCAGGGCCAGCGGATCTGCTAGACGTCGAGGCCACCGTCCAGCAGACTGCCCAGCGGGGGTTTTATCTGGAGCCGGTGCTGCGGCAGCGCGATCATAACCAGGCCCAACTGGTGCTGCTGATTGATCAGAATGGGTCGATGATGCCACTGCATCAATTTACCCGCGAAGTGGCCGACACAGCCCTTCAGGCCAGTGGTTTGCCCGCCGGACAGGTGGCCGTGTATTACTTTCAAAACGTTCCGGCAGACTATATCTATCACGATGTGTTCTTAACCCAATCGGTGGAGCTCAAGGCTGTATTGGCCACCTGTGATGGCGACACCAGTGTGTTGGTTGTCAGCGATGCCGGGGCGGCCCGAGGCTATCGGCGACTAGACCGAATTCGAGCCACGGTACGGTTTCTCACCCAACTGCGCCGCACCACCCAGCTCTTTGCTTGGCTCAATCCTATTCCCGTAGAACGATGGCCAGGTAACTCGGCGGAAATGATCGCTAACCTGGTGCCCATGTTTCAGATGGATAATGATGGTCTGAGCAATGCCATTGATGTCGTGCGGGGGCTGCTGGTTCAGCCCACTCAACCATGACCGAGCTGCTAACCCTAGAGCAACGCCATGAGCGGGCCGAGCGCCGGGTCAACCGCTTTGTAGATCGGTTCGAGCCCGCTTATTACGACCTGGTGTGCCATGCAGCCCTGCCCCTAATTCTCACCCCAGAGTTGGTGAGTTACCTGCGCAATGAGTTTTTGCGGGAGGTACCCTGGATGGCCGAGGTGGACCTGCTGCTCTCAGACCTGTGCTCTCCAGTCGGGTACGAACTTTATACGATGGATGCCGATGTGCGGGCCTACGCATTGGCTGAGCAATCTCCCACCTTCACCGCTGAGCGCAGGCGGGAGGTGGCTAATTTGCTGATTAGCTATGTCCGTTATCTGGCGGAGCATCAGTCCTACCTGAGCGATCGCGAACTAGAGGCCCAGCAGTGGGCGGCCATGCTGTGCCTGGGCGAAGCCGAACGCCAAACCGTTGTTTCTAAACTGGTCGAACGGTTTCAGTCTGCCGAAATCGGGGTAGCTATCGTAGGGGCCGACCTACTCGACAATGCTGAAATTGCCCACCTCGCTCAACTCACTGAAACCCTCAAGCCGCAGCTGGCCGATTACCCCGAGTTGATTGAATATGCCGCTTTGGTGAGCGACGTGCAACTGCGCAATATCGCCCTAAAGCGAGCCCGTGTGGAGAAAACCTATGTAGTCGCCCCTGGACAATTCTTACGATTGCCTGCTGCTCTACAGACGGAGTTGGTAGCCAAGGGGCGCATTCAAGTGGGTAAGAACGTCACCCAACAGGTGTTTTTGAGTGAGTTGCCTGCGGCCGGGGTAACTAATGGGACTCAAGACTCAAGCTCAATAAAAAGTCGGTTCGAGTCAATCAACGAGCTGAACAGCTTACCTGACCATCAATTTGAAGCCTTACTCTTTGCGCTCAATCTTCCAATGGGTGTGATGCCGCCTCGCAGTGCAGCCCAAGGACTGCGCGCATCAGCTTTGCTGCAGTGGATAGAGGGACCAACCGGGCCAGGGTTGGACACACTGCAAGCAGTTTTGGAACAGGTACAGGCAGAAGAAAGCTCAGCGGAATCCTCAGTTTCTTTTCCTCCCCTCGAACCCTTTGAGTTTATCGAAGCCCACTTTGATCTCGACGATGACCCCAACCCCTTCCCGCCCCCTCTCCAACCCGACGAATTCACCGTCATCGCTCTAGAGGTTCAGCCAGATCGTGGAACCCCTCAGGATCTCGAACCTTTCAATTTCATCGTTGCTACCATTCAGCGTCGCCCTAGCCCACAGCAGGAGCAACGCAGCCTGTTTGGTGGCCTGTTCGGCGACCGTTCTAACTCATCTGAGTGGGAAATTTTACGCCAAGAGCAACAAGCCTATCGCCTTCAAGAACCCTTGCCGGGCATCGCCCCTCTCGAAATGGTGTCTATTCCCCGAGGTACTTTCCTCATGGGCTCCCCAGATAAGGAACCAGAGCGTATAGAGCGTGAAGGCCCTCAGCATGAGGTTATAGTGCCCTCCTTTTTTATGGGCCGCTACCTAGTGACCCAGGCGCAATGGCGAGTTGTGGCTGCCATGCCCCAGGTCGAGCGAGAGCTAATGACTGACCCCTCGCAATTCAAAGGCAACAACCGCCCCGTAGAGTGCGTGACTTGGTATGACGCGGTAGAGTTTTGTGCCCGTCTCTCGGCCCACACAGGCCGTCAATATCGCCTGCCCACCGAAGCTGAGTGGGAGTATGCTTGCCGGGCCGGTACCACAACCCCCTTCCACTTTGGTAAGACCATCAGCCCAGAACTAGCCAACTACGATGCCAAATCAACCTATGCCGATGGGCCAATAGGGAAGTCTCAACAAAAGACCACCCCCATATACCACTTCGGTATTGCCAATGCCTTTGGCCTCAGTGATATGCATGGCAATGTTTTTGAGTGGTGCCAAGACTATTTGCATGACAACTATGAGGGTGCCCCCATCGACGGCAGTGCCTGGATAGCAGGTGGAAATGCTAGTAGGAGAGTTCTACGCGGCGGCTCTTGGTTCAACCTTCCGTGGAACTGCCGCTCCGCCTACCGCGACGGCTACGGGCCCGGCGACGACGACAACTACATCGGTTTTCGGGTGTGTTGTTCGGCCCCCAAGGCTCTTCAGCTACCCACCAGCTAACCCTTGCCCTTTACCCTTTTGCACTTTTGCCCACAAAAAATAAAAATATGGCGTGCTTCCCCTGGCGCGTTAGCGCCTCGAAAGTCTCCGGCAGCCAAAAAGTGGGATGCTGTGCCGGTCTTAGCGATCGCTCTTAGTGTTGAGTAAGAATCCGGTTTCGTCCCTCAAATTCTCGATGCTCCTATGGCCTCACCCCAACTCACCCTGAACAAACGCCAGGGCCGCAACCAGTGCTACGACGAAGCCCTGGCTGAAGGCGTGCTACCCCTACGGATGATGCAGATCCCCGCGGGCACCTTTCTCATGGGCTCCCCAAAGGACGAACTAGAACGCCAGACGAGCGAAGGCCCCCAGCATGAGGTCACCCTCTCCCAGTTCTTCATGGGCAAATACCCCATTACCCAAGCTCAATGGCGGGCGGTGGCCACCCTGCCCCAGGTCGAGCGTGAGCTCAAGTTTGACCCATCAAGCTTCCATAGCGACCTACGTCCTGTGGAGCAGGTGTCTTGGTACGATGCGATGGAGTTTTGTGACAGACTCACGATTCTGACCAACCGTCAATACCGTCTGCCTACCGAGGCCGAATGGGAATATGCCTGCCGAGCTGGTACTATAACTCCCTTCCACTTTGGCGAAACCATCACCACTGACCTTGCTAACTACCGAGGCACCGACAACGAGGAACGCAAGTGGTCGGGTTCCTATGGCGATGCTCCCAAAGGCGAATACCGCGAAGAGACTACCTCAGTAAATCAGTTTGAGGGGGCGAATGCCTTTGGCCTCTGCGACATGCACGGCAATATATTTGAGTGGTGCCAAGACCATTGGCATGACAGCTATGAGGGTGCGCCCACCGACGGCAGTGCCTGGACAGAAGGCGGAAACTCAGAGCTACGAGTCAGACGCGGCGGATCTTGGCTCCTCAGTCCGAGGTACTGCCGCTCCGCGTACCGCTACATCAATCAGCCTAGCTACGACTACTATGACCTCGGGTTTCGAGTTGTTTGTTCGGGCCCTAGGGCTCTGCTATCGTCGTTGTAGCCGGTCAGAATTGGCAGGTGTGAATCTGTCAGGCGTGCCTCAGAAGAGTCCAGACCTACTCCGGTGATGCCCCAAGGCATCCAAAAATAAACCGGGTCAGCTATTTTGGTAGGGCAACCGAAGACCTAGCTGACCCACCCCACCTTTTTCCTATGGCGCTTACCCTTCGTCGCACCCCCCGCACCGCCCAGGGCTTTGTAGAGCCCCTGCTGGCGGTGGGCGATGCCCTGCCCCTGCACATGGTGCTAGTGCCCGGCGGCACCTTTTTGATGGGCTCCCCAGACGACGAGCCAGAGCGAGAGGAAAGTGAAGGCCCGCATGAGGTTACAGTGCCGTCCTTCTTTATGGGCCGCTACCCGGTGACTCAGGCCCAATGGCAAGCGGTGGCTGCCCTGCCCCAGGTCGAGCGAGAGCTAAAGGCTGATCCCTCACGGTTCAAAGGCGTCAACCGTCCTGTAGAGTGCGTGACTTGGTACGACGCAGTGGAGTTTTGTGCCCGCCTCTTGGCCCACACAGGCCGCCCCTACCGCCTGCCCAGCGAGGCTGAATGGGAATATGCCTGTCGAGCGGGCACTACCACCCCGTTCCACTTTGGCGACTCGATCACTACTGACCTAGCTAACTACCGAGGCACCGATCGGGAATACCAAGGTGACATCTACTCGGGAGCCTATGGCGATGGCCCCCACGGTGAGTATCGGGAAGAGACGACGGATGTGGGTAGCTTTAAGGTGGCCAACACCTTTGGCTTGTACGACATGCACGGCAACGTTTTTGAATGGTGCCAAGACTGGTGGCATGAGGGCTATGAAGGAGCCCCTGCAGACGGCAGTGCCTGGTTAGCCCATGATGATGCTGCTGAAGAGAACCGCGTGCTGCGGGGCGGTTCCTGGAACTACAGTCCTGGGGACTGCCGGTCGGCGGGCCGTAACAGGGGCGCGCCCGACAACTTCGGCAACTTTGGTGGTTTTCGGGTGGTGTGCGGCGGCGCGAGGTAGCCCTTTACCCTTTTTCCCCCTGCCCTCTGGCAATTTTTTGGGGCAAATTCTCAAAAACGGTTTTGAATAGTTGCCTGCGCGCGCAGCTAGCCTATCTGCTGTCTCCGCAACCAGTCAACGAAAGAATGGGGGTTTCAGCCTTTTTCGTAGTCCGTCGTTGGGCATATGACAGTTAGGGTTAACAAGCCTTAATCTGTTCGACATAAACCCGCGAGGCCATTGGCCAATTGGGCAACCTAGGCTCAGCATATTTGTAGATTCATCCTGATATTTTCCCACTGGCTGCACAGGCTGGTGGGATTTATTTTGGCGGAGCCTAAAACTCCACCCCACGCCTGCCAGAGGCGACGGCTGAATGATGCCGTAGCGATTGACTAGCTCACCCGTTGCCTCACCACGCCACTACTCTGAGCCCGGGCTCGATCGCACCTACCCCAACCTGGTGGATGGGGCATTAGTAACCATGTTCCAGCGGGCTTTGACGGCGGGAAGACTAGCAAGTATTTACGAAGCGCAAGAAGGGCAGTAATGGCGGTAGTTATAGGGGCCGTAATCGCGGCGTCTGTGCTGGTTGGTATGGCGGCATTGCTGGTGCTACTGCAATGGGCCATGATTCATTGGATGGTTGAGGGGGATGAAGACCCTCGGGATTAGTGCGGGTAAAGTGTCCGAGCTATCCAGTCAACGAGCAACTACTCAAAACGCCGTTGCAGATTGGCATGAGCTGAGCAACAGCTCATGCCAATCTGCAGCACCACCTGCCCCCTTAGCTACGGCAGCTGACAAGCATAAGTGTCAGCTGCCGTAGCTACACCCCAAACCGCCTATACGCTGCCTCAACCAGTGCAGCAGCACCCACAGCAATCGCAATCAACAAAATGCCCCGGCGCGGGGCCAGGGCTGTGTGCTCATTAGCTGTAATAGTAAGCGGTCTATGCTGCGATCGGTCGGGCGACCGGCCAGGTATCTACCACCTCATGGCCGGGGCAGTGCTCGGCTACATGGGCAGCGATCGCGGCCTGCTCACCCCAGCCGTAGTAGCCACCGCTGGCCACCTCCAGGTTGAAGCCATTGATCAAGGTTTGACCTCCTGCTTTGTGGGCAGTGATGACGCGATACCAGCGGGTGCGAGTGCGACGGCCAGAGCTGCGGTTAGCGGTGGGCCGGGTTGGATTTTGAACGGTTGCAAGTACCATGTAATTACCTATCACTTTGGGTAATCCCCTGCCATGACCTTGAAACATGGCAGGGGTTTTTGCATTGATGCCCTGGGGTAAGTGTGGCCGGCCATTGTTACCGCTTCTGGTTACTGCGATCGAGCGCCTTCACCACGTAGTCAGGCAACGGCTCTGCTGTGAGGGCAGGGCCATCAGCAAAGGTAATCAACCTCAAATACGCGGCTTCGCCATCCTCACCCTTTCCCGCGCTGCGGCTGAACCAAATCGCCGCCCCAAACTTGGGGTTACTGCCACTGCGACGGGTGTAATGGTGCCCCATCCACCAGATGACGGTGGGCCCGTGGTCGTCGTGGGCTACCTCGATCGCCCCGATCGCAGCTACCCAGCCATTCTTATAGGCATCGAGCGGGCGCTTCCAGTTGGGCGGGTTGGCTGCGGCGATCGCCATGGTAGCGACTTCAATCTGCTTCAGTGCGCGGGCTAGGTCGGCGGTGTTGTCTTGCATTGCGGTAATTTTTCTGGGTGCGGTGGTACCACGGCCAAAGCCACGCTCAGCAGTGTGTGGTGACGGTAGCAGTTAACTTTATGCTGCCACCTGATCTAGGCTGGTCGGAGGTGCAGAAATCCGCCAAAAATCGAACTTGCAGCCCCGAGAAACGATGTATTGGGAAGCAAAAAAGCGTCGCCAGCTGATGGCCACCGACGAGGGGTGGGAGGGTTTCAAAGCCCTAGCCGCGAGCATGGATCTGTCTGCTTCGGAGCTGGTCGAGCGACTGGGGCGTGGCACCGTTCCCCTAGAGCCCTCATCGGGCGACGTGCTGACCGTGACCAAGTGGGAGAACGTTCATTGCAAAGCTGTAAACGCTACCGGGGCAGAGTACGCCTGCAAGCGCGTCAGCTCCACCGACTAAGCCACATGGCCGATTGCAGGGTAGAGTGCGATCGCACCTCACCAGCAGGGGCACCATAGGCCCACAGCGGGCGCGTGCCATATCTAGATGCAATAAACCCCCACAGACAACCGCTGGTCTGTGGGGGTTTTGTTTTGGCGCGATTAGCTATCTAGCCCGCTCAAGCCGTAGGACTGAATCATGGTGACGATTTGTGATGGTGCCACTTGCCCATTATTGCGAAGCTCGGGTTTGGGCACCTTAGGTGGATTGAGTCGGTGCTGCTGTGGATTCTGGGGTATGGCCATCTGATTGGCCAATGTATACCATGCTGGGCTTTGCCCTGAGTTGGTTGATGGGCGCTGCCGTGCTGGTAGCGATGAACCTGAGACAGCGGGCATAGACAGCAAAACCCCCAGCGCTGGGCCAGGGGCTAAGGTGAAATTCTATTTACGCTCAACAGCTTACCGCCGCGCTTGCCCCCTTTAACAAGGGGCCCTAGCATTGGCTCATCTTTTGTACAGTGACTCTTCATTTGTCGTGGAGACACATTAGTGTCGTCAAAGAAGCAAAGCTAGATTTGGTTTGCTTTTTCCGCCTTAAGCCAGTTTGGTAATGCCAATGGTTAGACGAGGAACGGCTGAGCAAACTCTCTGTAGTCCTGCCGTAGAGAAGGTTCTGTTCCACGACACGAATTTGTCTCAATGTCGTTTAATTTAGCACTGTACAATTGCCTTGGGTTGGAACCTCTCATGAACCTTGCAAACCGTGGCAACCGACTCGGCTGAATTCTTTAGCGCGGTTCAATTGCCAATTTAGCGGAGCAACGTAATGATCGGCAGGAGCATTGGGCTAAGCGTGCAGAGAATGATGACCAGGGATTCACCATTGCTCTCTTATGGTTTGGTGTTGCTCAATGTGACTCTAACATCGGTAATCAGTCTGTGGCTTGGCTCCTGGATAAAACCCACTCCCCTGGCTTTGTTTTACGTGGCAGTGATGGTCAGTGCCTGGTATGGCGGACTGAAACCAGGTTTAGTGGCAACCGTACTGTCTGCACTAGCCATTAATTACTTCATTCCACCACACAGTGCCCTGGGTATTGTCGATCCCGGAGATCTGCTCCGCTTGGGAGTGTTTATCATCATTGCCTTACTGATTAGCAGGTTGAATCAATCCCGCCAAGTTGCCCTGCGACAAGAACAGCAGCTTCGGGCTGAGGCAGAAGCTGCCCAGCGTCAAACGGCTCATTTACTGGAACACATGACAGATGCGTTTGTGGCGTTCGATCGCCATTGGCGTTATACCTATGCCAACCCTGCGGCTCTACAAATGCTGCAAAAGTCTCTCGAAGAGCTAATTGGCAAAAATGTTTGGGAGGAGGTATTCCCTAGCGAGAAGGGAGGATTTACCTATCGGCAACTGCACCGAGCTTTAGAGGAACAGGTTCCTGCATCTTGGGAAGAGTTTGGTGAACCTGTGCAACGGTGGCTAGAGGTGAGAGCTTACCCTTCACTAGAAGGAGTTGCTATCTATTTTCAAGACATCACTAAACGCAAACAAGCTGAGGCAGCACTGCGGCAGAGTGAGGAGCAATTGCGATTAGCTACAGAGGGAGCCAATCTAGGCTTATGGCATTGGGACATAGCGCTTGACAGGTTGGTCTGGACCGATCAATGTAAAGCGCTGTTTGGGTTGCCCGCTGATACTGAAATGTCTTATCAGGTTTTCTTAAATGCCGTACATCCAGACGATCGTCAGCGCCTTCAGGAAATGCGTCCTGTACTAGAGGATGGGCAACTAGAAAATCATGAGATTGAGTACCGAGCGCTTTGGTCTGATGGCACCGTGCGCTGGTTAATGGGAAGAGGAAGCGCCAGCTACGACGCGGCTGGAAAACCTATCTTTAGTAGGGGGGTTGTCTTCGACATCACCGATCGCAAACGAACTGAAGAAGAATTACGCAAGAGCGAACAGCAATTGCGAAGCGCGATCGAAGTCACTCGATTTTCACCATATGAATGGAACCCGGTAACGGGTGAACTCATCTGGGATGCCAATTTGAAAGCGATGTGGGGGCTAGCACCAGATGCCGAGGTAAATTTAGCTGTCCATAATGCTGGGCTCCATCCCGAAGACCGCGAGTATGTTGAACAACAGGCGGCAAAAGCCATTGACCCCAATGGTGATGGCATCTTTGAGGCTGAATTTCGTGTGATTGGTATTGAAGACGGAGTCGAACGCTGGATCTCGGGTCGTGGCCAAACGTTTTTTGATGCTGAACGTCGTCCCGTTTACTATGTGGGTGCGGCGCAGAATGTTAGCGATCGCAAACGGGCTGAAGCCGCTTTACGCGAAAGTGAAGAACGCTTTCGGGTTCTGGCGGATTGTGCCCCCTGTCTGATTTGGCTGAACGGCGCTGATGGAGGCTGCGAGTTCGTCAATCAAGCTTACTTAGACTTTTTCGGCAAAACGTTAGAAGAGATCCAGGGGTTTGGATGGCAGGTTGATCTGCATCCCGATGACGCAGACGAGTATGTTTCTGCTTACGTGAAGGCGTTTCAGGAGCGCCAGCTCTTTCAAAGAAAGGTTCGAATCAGACGAGCAGACGGACAATATCGCTGGCTTGACTGCTATGCTGTGCCTCGACTGAGTGATTCTGGAGACCTGCTAGGCTACGTGGGAACCAGCTTTGACATCACTGATCGCAGGCAAACTGAAGAAGCTTTGCGCGAAAGTGAAGAACGGTTGAGATTGGCAATGGAAGCTGCCCAAATGGGAAGCTGGGATTTAGATATCAGGACTGGAGAACTGCTTTGGTCAGAACAATATTTCAAAGTGTTAGGGTATGAACCCGTTGCGGCTGGGGAAGTCAGTTATGAGATGTGGAGTAGTCGAGTTCATCCCGATGATCGAGACTTAGTTCTGCAAAGATGGCAACAGTCAAGGCTAGAACAGCAGCTTTATCGAGCAGAATACCGAGTCATTCGAGCTGACAATGGGCAAATTGCCTGGGTCGCTTCCCTGGGAAGTTTCACCTATGACGAAACCGGGCAGCCCATTCGAGCACTGGGGGTTGTGTTTGATATCACCGATCGCAAACAGACGGAGGCAGCCTTACAGGAAAGCCTTGCCATCCTGAACACCGTGAACGAAGTAACTCCCACCCTGATTTACATCAAGGATCGTCAGAGACGCTTACAGATGGTCAATCCAGCCACGGCTCGCTTACTCGGCAAATCGGAAGCAGAGCTGATCGGCAAAACAGAAGTAGATTACCTCAGACCAAAAGAGGCTGAGCAAATAGCAGAAAACGATTGTCGCGTGATGGAAAGCGGGCAGGTCATTATTTTTGAGGAACTGGTCGTTGTGCCAGAAGGAAACCGAATATTTCTTTCAGCTAAAGCGCCGTATCGTGATGAACAGGGCAATATCATTGGATTGATTGGAGTTTCCACAGACATCACCGATCGCAAACAGGCAGAACTGGCGTTACGCGAAAGTGAAGCGCTTGCCCGGGCTCGTGCCGAAGAACTGGAAGCACTGATGGAAGTTGTTCCAGCTGCAATTTGGCTAGCCCATGATCCTGACTGTCACCAAGTAACGGTAAATCGAGCGGCTTATAATTTGATGCGGGCAGAACCGGGTGATGCAACGACTGCTACCCCTGCTAACGGCATCTATCCCTTCAAATTCAAGCTGCAAATAAAGGGACAAGACGTTCCAGCAGAAGAGCTTTCCTTGCAAAAGGCAGGGAGAACAGGCCAGGAGGTCGTACAGGAAGCCGAACTCGTGTTTGAGGATGGCGTCGTGAATTACATGTATGGACGAGCCGTACCGCTGCGGGACGGGGCAGGTAACGTTCGCGGGGTAATCGGCGCCTACGTGGATATTAGCGATCGCAAACAAGCTGAAGCCGAGCGCGAACAGCTCTTAGCACGAGAACAAGCTGCACGGAAAGAAGCTGAACGGGCTAATCGAATCAAAGATGAGTTTTTGGCAGTGTTGTCTCATGAGCTACGGTCGCCCCTCAACCCCATCCTTGGCTGGACTCATCTGCTGCAAAATGGCAAACTGAACCCGGATCGTCAAGCCGAAGCATTAGCCACGATCGAGCGCAATGCCAAATTGCAGACCCAACTAATCGAAGATCTCTTAGACATTTCCCGCATCATGCAGGGCAAGCTGACACTCACAGCGGCTTCCGTCAGTCTAACGTTTGTCATCTCTGCGGCAGTGGAAACCGTGCGTTTGGCAGCAGAAGCCAAGCAAATTCAAATTTTGCTCGACCTTGATACAGCGGTTGCTCCTGTTTCTGGCGATGCTGCCCGCTTGCAGCAAGTGGTGTGGAACCTGCTCACCAACGCCGTCAAGTTCACTCCCAATGGTGGGCAGGTCGAGGTTGAACTGCGGCAATTGAATCAACTGGCTCAAATTCGAGTCATTGATACCGGAAAAGGCATCGATCCGCAGTTCTTGCCTCATGTATTTGAATACTTTCGGCAAGCAGATAGCACTACAACCCGAAAGTTTGGTGGCTTGGGGTTAGGGCTAGCGATCGTACGGCAAATCGTAGAAATGCATGGAGGAACCGTTAAGGCAGAAAGCCTGGGTAACAATCAAGGCGCAACATTTACAGTACGGTTACCTACCATTCAAAAAATGGTTCCGGCTGTGTTTGAGCCGACTCATGCTGAAGTAGGAAACCAGGAAACTCCTTTAAGCGACCTGCGAATCCTGGTTGTAGATGACGATGATGATACGCGTGAATTGCAGGCTTTTTTGTTGGAGCAACGTGGAGCCAGGGTAACAGCTGTCACGTCTGGCTTAGAGGCATTGCAAGCGCTTGATCGGTTCACTCCCGATGTGATTGTCAGTGATATTGGTATGGCAGACATGGATGGCTATATGCTGATGCAGCAGATTCGCTCTCGCCCTCCAAGCCAGGGTGGACAAGTTCCGGCGATTGCCCTGACTGCCTATGCTAGAGACTTTGACCAGCAAAAGGCACGTCAGGTAGGTTTCCAAGCGCACATCACAAAACCCGTGGAGCCAGAAGCGTTGGTGGAAGCGATCGCAATTCTCCTAAGATAGCCTGGTCCTTCTCCTACGCGAACAACTGTTGATGGACATAAGCAAACTTGGAGCGATCGCTCCCACTCGCAGGTCTTTCATGGGTCGCTGAATAATGAATCAACCCTGGTGATGATTCAAAACTTAAAGGCTCCACAGCCGCTTCAATCGCTTATCTCTAGTCCATGGCTATTGTGCTTCGTAACTATGGATGAGGTGCGGTGTGGACTAGCAACGGTAACTATGTGCTGGGCAAAGGCGATCGACTCTTTCCTACCTGGTCTCAATGTAGCGAAGCTGCGATTTGGGCATAGTTGCCTTCTCGATGCATAGTTGCCTGCGCTTGCAATTAGCCAATCTGGCTTAACCCCACGCCTGTACTCACGAAAGAGCTGCCAAGAGAGGTTGTGATGCTGCTTTGTGGCGCGGGCAACTATACGGTTTGACAGGAGCTACCCTCAAGCGCTGAGGCCTCAGCTTTCCTGAGGAACGAACACTCCACTGTAATCTTGAGGTTGGCATCAGCTGTGCCCTTGGTGAGGTAGGGCACCCGAGCTTCCCCAGCTACTTTTACCCCACATTCGAGCGTCATCTTGTCGTCCAGCGTTAGGGCCATTAACCACCTTCTGCTCCATTAATGGTCAAACACGACCACCTCATGGCGCTCGCCAACCATGAACAGAAAGGGAAGCCGTTTCCCTCGCCGCGCAGCTGAGGTTTTGGTTCTAAAGCCACCTTGGGAACGTTCTGATGCCTCCTGAATTTGCACCTGATGAATGACAGAGATGTCCGGGTCTAGCTCTAGACCGCTAAAACGCACCCTAGCCTTCTTGCGATTGAGGCTTCACTAGCGTAGCGATCGTGCTCACCAGTAGGTCTGGGTCAATGGGTTTGGCCAGATGCAGCTGAAAACCAGCGGCCAGGGCGTGCTGCTGATTGACCTCTCCCGCATAGGCTGTCAGGGCGATTGCAGGAATATTGCCCCCCTGGTCGTGGCGCCGTTGGCGAATCTGCTGAATCAGTTCATAGCCATTCATCTCGGGCATGCCGATATCGCACAGCAACAGGTCGGGTACAGACTGATTGAGCTGGCCGAGAGCCTGTAGGGCTGAGGCGGCAACCGCTACCTCAGCCCCCGCCTGGGTGAGCACGAA
>NZ_JACJPP010000028.1 GCF_014696135.1 Nodosilinea sp. FACHB-141
CGCAAATACCAAGCCGATGTCGGCACCGACCGAGTGCAGGCAGAACTGGCCCAGGCGATCGCTCGGGAGCTGCGCCTCTCAGACGAGGCTGAAAAGCTGGCTAAGTCGCTGGGGCTGCTGGGCAAGAATGCGCCGGCTGCCCCAGCACAACTACCCCCAGCCGCGCCAGAGGATGCCGCGTCGCTACCGGCACCGATTGGGGCTAACACCCGCCTCAATGCCGTCCCAGTCGCAGCTGCGCCAGCCGATGGCCGGCAGTGGGATGAGGATGAGGTAGCGATCGCCCCCACGGCAACCGGCATCCTGCAAGATTGCCTCGCCTACCCAACGATCCTCATCTACGGCCCCCAAGGTAGCGGCAAAAGCACCCTTGCCCATTGGCTCATTCAGCAGCGGATCGCCGCTGGCCACCATTGCGAAATCCTAGACCCCCATGCCGCCTACGGGGCTTGGGAGGGGTTGCCGCTCTATGGCGCTGGCATGGACTATCACGCCTGCGACGATCGACTCGTTGCGTTTGCTGACCTGGTGAAAAGCCGCTACCAGGTCTTGAGCACCAAGCCTAATTTCAACCCCAAACCCCATACCTTGTTGACTGAGGAATTTACCAACTGGGCTCAGCACTGCCCCCACGCTGGCCAGTTTTTTGGCAGCTCTATGTCTGACCTGCGAAAGGTAAATATGTTTGCCGTCTACGTTGCCCACGGTCGCACCCTAACTTCTCTGGGGGGCAAAGCAGGGGTAGCAGAACAGCGGGACCAAACCTTACTCGAAATCGAACTATCTGCAATCGTTGGCCTTGGGGGAAAGGCCATGCCATCGGGTAAGGCAAACGTCTATTACCCTGGCCAAAAAAACGCCCCGATCGCTGTGGAGGTGCCCACCCTAGAGCTAGAGCAACCGGCTAACAATCAGGGCCTAGAGTCGGCCTACTCGGCTGTAGTTCAGATGATGAAGTCGCCATTATTCGGGAGGTTTTAATCAAGGCGGCTGAGCCGCTACGGGCATCCCAAATCAGGCAAAAGCACCGGGCATTGAAGGATGGTATTGACACCAAAGCTCTAGAGCAAAAGTTAGAGCTGATGGCCATGGAAGGGTTCATCGAGCGCCTTCCCGAGACACCGCCCAGATACGCTGTCTTGTGATGTCTCGCGGCTGTCTACGCTGCGAGACGAACCCGCCAAAACCCTTGTCTTGTGGTTGTCTCACCGTCTCGTGATTGTCTCGTGGGTTGTCTCGCGAGATAGTCAGGAGACAGCTACAAGACAGCCGCAAGACAGCACCACCCTCTACCGCCGACTGCTATTTAGGAGTAAGAAATATGGCTTGGCAATGCCCTTACACTCCACTCGAATTGCACCAGCTCAACCCCCATAACTTTGACTACGGCGATCGCGTTGTGTTGCCCGACGGCCGCACTGGAATGGTGAGCAAGGTTGGCTATAAATATGGGCACGTCGATGCTGATACCGGGGCTGATTGGAAGGGCTATCTGGCAGAACTTCGCCCGCTGGTGACGGAGGAAATCGGCCAGGCCAGGGTGCAGCAATTGAGTCTGCTGTAGCGCGAGCGCTTTGCCGCCGTACCGTAATGTCACTGATAAGTAACGGCCCTAGACGGTTGTATTAATTAGTTGACCACTACTTGGACTTCTCTAGAGTCATGCACGATGGACTTTTCTACTGGTTTAGAAGCCTTAGCCCTGAACTACAGGGCCATATAACGGAAACCCAAATTTGTACTACGGCTTGGGATGCCGTGCGAGGCCGTCCGTTGATGATCTGCGACAGCCATCACGCCGCTGCCGCTCTACTGAAAATAGCGCCGCTCCTAAATGGCGCTGCCGTCATGGTTGAGATCAGCGATTTACCGACTGCGCTCGCCGTTGGACAAGCCACCGAAGCACTCAAGAAAACCAGCGACAAGCAGTAGACTGCTAAAGAATTTCACCTCTGCCCCTGGCCTAACCGCCGGGGGCTTTTTGCTGTCTAGGCCTGCTGCCTAAAATTCAGCCACAGCAGCACGGCAAGGCCACCTAACCAGAGCATGTCTGCTCCTAGCGTGTTGGTCCCGGCATACATCGCCCAATCAGCAGAGTACATAGCAACATCCACTCGACCAGGCTATGGTGCCCAAAACCCCCACAGCCAGCGTTGTCTGTGAGGGTTTATTGCATCTAGATATGGCACGCGCCCGCTGTCGGCCTATGGTGCCCTGGGCGGTGAGAGCGATAGCAGGGGTAAGCTATTTGGCGTAAATGGAATTTGACATCTGCCCCTGGCGATCGCGCTAGGGCTTTTTGTTGCCTACGCCCGCTGTCTCAGGTACAGCCACACCAAAGCAGCAATCTCCACCAGCCAAAGCAGGTCAAAGCCTAGACCGGTGTTATTCCCGGCATACATCGCCCAATCAGTAGTCCATTCTCCAGAGCCACAAGCTGCTTTAGAACGTGAAGGTGGCGCGCAGAGCACCCCAGAAACCGGTGTTATCGGTTCGGGTGCTCAACTTGGCATCGCCGTAGATCAGCGCAGGGGTGATGGTCAAGAACTGATTAAAGGGAATTCGGTAGTAGCCTTCAACAATAAAGGGGTTGTTAGTAGTCCCAAACAGCTGGGGCAACTGGCCACCGTAGACGCCCAGTTGAGCACCCTCAGCCAGGAAGTCATTGAGGCCAAGGCCAGCAGTCCAGCTAAAATCGTTGCCGCCGTTGTAGGTAGTGTAAGCACCATGACCAGCAACGAAGAACCCACCGAAGTCAAGGTTCAACAGACCAGCATAGGTGTCAGTAGCACCAGGCAGCAGCGGACCACCGAAGTTCTGAGACCCGTCGCTGTGGATATAGGCAATACCAGCATCCAGGAAGCCATCGCTCAGGAAGCTGAGCTGAGCAATGTAGCTCTGGCTAGCAGCAGCAAAGATACCAACACTAGGGTCGAAAGCACCAGGACCCTCATCAGTTCGGCCGCCAGCGGTGTAACCTGCATCTAGCACGATGTTGTCAGTGAGAGCAAAGCTCAGACCAACACCAGCGCCGTTGGTGGAGCTACCACCAGCGTCATAGAACTGAGGACCGCCAGCATCAGCAACGGAAGGACCGTCGAAGGGCACGATGGTGCTGGTTACCCAGTCATCGCCTTGGAGACCACGAGCGGAAGCAGTTACGGTAAGGCGACTGCCAACGGGGAACTGGTAATAGAAGTCATCAAGAGCGACGTTGTAATCGGTATTGTCAGGGTTGCCGGCGTCACTGCCGCTGGCATTAGCAAGACCACCTAGGCCATTGATGGCATTGCCCTTGCCAGATAGCAGGCGAATGCGCAAACGGTCGTTGCCGGTAAAGCTGGAGTCAAAATTCAAGCGGGCACGGGCAGAAATGCTGGTGCTCGCCTCACCGGTGACGGTATCGATCGGAGTTACCAGGTGCATGTCAGCCTGACCAACCAGTTTAGTGATGGTCGAGAACTGCTGAGCGCGGAGGGTAGCGGTTTCAGCTTCCAGGGCGTCGATGCGGCCGCGCAGGATAGCCAGATCATCTGGGAAGAACTCTTCTTGCAGGCGACGGATGATGGACAAGTCGTCAGCTTCGATGCTCACCTGGGTCATCAGGGCGGTGATCACGTCCAAGCAGGAGTTGAGAGCAGCAGTGAACTCAAAGCGGGTCATGCTGCGCTGACCCCGAAAGGTGCGGTCGGGGTAACCCTGAAGACAACCGTAGCCGTCAACCAAGCTTTGCAGCGCCTGGAAGGCCCAGTCGGAGGGCAGCACGTCGGTCAGTTCTGAAACGCTGGTGATTTGAGCCAGTTGAACAGAGTCTTGGTCGAAGTCGCCGACCACGAGGATAGCGGCTTCAGCTGCGATCGCAGGGCCAAAGACGGCCACAGCTGTACCTAGGGCAGCGAGCACAGCCAGCAAAGATTGCCAAAATAACTGAGTCATTTATAGGACTTACGCAAAACAGTTGGTGGGGCAGTAGCAGAGGCATAGGTGCGATCGGCCAGATGGGTTAGTCGGCAGAGCGTTAGCACTCATGGTAAATCCGCCGTTCGGTCGTGGCTCCTCAATAACTACGAACGTTATCCCGTAGATGGAGAAATCAACCTGACGCAGCATCAAGAAGGGTGGCAAATGGTAATCAACGAATTTCGAATTTTGCTAGACGCCTACATCCACGCCTCAAATGACGGGGACATGAGTACTGCTGAAGCGTTAATGAGAGAACTAGATGGCCTAGTCGTGTCATCCCGACACGACCACATGAAGACAGAGAAAAGCTAAGGGATAAACGGTGGGGTAGTGCCTACGAAAATGCCAAAACAAAACCCCCACAGACCAGCGGTGTCAGTGGGGGTTTGTCGCATTTAGATATGGCACGCGTCCGCTGTGGACTTATAGTGCCCCGGTCGGTGGGGTGCGATCGCAGGGCAGCAATGCGATCGGCCATGTGGCTTAGGTAAGGTCACTGCCAAAGAAATCCTCCAATGCCTCTATTGCTGCGCCGGTAAAGAGCTCACCAAGCATGGCATTAACTCGCATATCCCAAAGAACATTCAAACGCGTACTGTCGAACTGAAAAATCAAGTTCTCAGTTCCCTTTCGCCCCTGATGATAGGTCCACTGCCAAAGCAGCTCTACAACCCTATCAGCTGATTGCTCATCATCTGGAGCAGAATGCAGCCGCACATAGCAAGGGCGATCGCGCGGGATGTCATCTAGAGCTGAGATGACATCACCCGACAGATCTACCAAGTGGGTCATAAAGGTTTCACTTTGATCAGACATCGCTATTGCCCCCTAGAATCTTGCCCTGTTTCACTGAATACCGTGCTAGCAGGCCGTTAACGTTGCGCAGCTAGATGAAGCCCCGCTTCTCTTCCGAACTCACCTTTGAAGGCATCTGAAAAATGTAGTTGTTTGCCTCGCAGTAGTCGGCATAGGCTTCTATCGCTTGGAGGCAGGGGGCTCTAGAGGAATGGTGCCACGCCCCAGCCGCTCGACCAGCTCCGAGGCAGACAGATCCATGCTCGTGGCCAGGGCTTTGAAGCCATCCCACCCCTCATCGGTGGCCATCAGCTGGCGACGCTTTTTTGCCTCCCCATACATCGTTTCACGGGGCTGCAAGTTCGATTTTTGGCGGATTTCTGCACCTCCGGTCAGCCTAGATCAGGTGGCAGCATGGAGTTAGCTACTACCGTCACCACACACTGCTGAGCGTGGCTTTGGCCGTGGTACCACCGCACCCAGAAAAATACCGCAATGCAAGACAACACCGCCGACCTGGCCCGCGCACTGAAGCAGATTGAAGTCGCTACCATGGCGATCGCCGCAGCCAACCCGCCTAACTGGAAGCGCCCGCTCGATGCCTATAAGAATGGCTGGGTAGCTGCGATTGGGGCGATCGAGGTAGCTCACGACGACCACGGGCCCACCGTCATCTGGTGGATGGGGCACCATTACACCCGTCGCAGTGGCAGTAACCCCAAGTTTGGGGCTGCGATTTGGTTCAGCCGCAGCGCGGGGAAGGGTGAGGATGGAGAAGCCGCTTATCTGAGGTTGATTACCTTTGCTGATGGCCCTGCCCTCACAGCAGAGCCGCTGCCTGACTACGTGGTGAAGGCCCTCGATCGCAGTAACCAGAAGAGGTAACTCCGAGGGTGCGATCGCTCCGGTGCCTGTCGAGGACGACCTGCCCACGCTGGAGGAGCTGCTGGCCGAGGCTAAGGCATTGACCGCCCGCCCTGTGCCCACGGTGGCCGCAGCTGTCGCTGCACCGGTTGCGATCGCACGGGTCGAGGTCGAGGTGGCCGCTAAGCCGATCGCCGAGATGACCAGCCAGGAGCTGCGCTGGGAATGCCAGAAGCAGGATATCGCCTGGCGGAATGCCCACGGCAAGGGCAAGCACCTGCGGAAGGAGGAAATGGTTTCGGCCCTGTCATAGGGGCCGCACTGACAGCCCACGGCGTTAAGAGAGGGCACCAACGTAAAAACCTCTGCCAATGTTTCAAGGTCATGGCAGGGGATTACCCAAAGTGATAGGTAATTACATGGTACTTGCAACCGTTCAAAATCCAACCCGCCCCACTGCTAACCGTGGCTCTGGCCGTCGCGCCCGCACCCGCTGGTATCGCGTCGTCACCGTCCACACTGTTGAGGGCCAAACCGTGGTTGACGGTATCAACGTCGAGGTGCCCAGTGGTGGCCACTACGGCTGGGGTGAGCAGGCCGCGATCGCTGCCCATGTAGCCGAGCACTGCCCCGGCCATGAGGTGGTAGATACCTGGCCGATCGCAGCATAGACCGCCTTGGGGCTGGCCCTCGCTGGCCCCTATCACCAGCTACCTATCGGAAGTAGAGAGCATGGCCACAATTCGCACTGCCAGCGACCGCAGGGGTAACAAACCCCAGATGCAATACCGAATGACTAGATTCCATGTTTCTCTTTGATCTGCTGCAGCCGATCCTCTGCCTGATAGACCCCGTTCTCATCACCTCTGGAGGCATATATCTCTCGAGCCTTTGTCAGGTCGGCTTTTGCTCCTTCCGGATCGTCCAATCGCAACTTTGCAACCCCCCGGTTGTAATAAGCTAATGTATGGTTAGGGTCTAGTTCTATTGCTTTGGTAAAGCTCTCGACAGCTCCCTGAGAATCTTGCTCCGACACGTAGCGGTCTACCCCTTGCTGATAGTAGTCCTCTGCCGTCATCTCTTCAGACTGTGGTGATGGCTCTGGGTTGATCGTTTGAGGTGTTTCTGCGGGGGGAGCTTCGGCCTGGTAAGCCCAATGTCGAGCTGCTGCTACGTCTCGGTTGGCGTTGTACTCGGTAATCTTGGCCTGGGCTGTGGCGTAGTTTGGGTTGTCAGCGGGCACTTGGCCAAGGGTACGCACAGCCAAATCCCACTTTTGAGAAACCTCGTACCACTGGTTGTCAGTAGCATTTTGTGCGGCCACTGCCGCCTCGTAGCCCTGCTGCTTGCCAAGAGCTAGGTAGTCCGTCTGCTCTACCGGAGCCTCAACCGCCTCAACCACTTCTGCTGGCGACTCTGGTACGGTGCTGGTTAAGCTACCGCAGCCCGCTGTTAGCAGGCATGCGGCGAGAGCGATGTGGCGGATCATGGGGGCGGATTCCTAAACGTTTCCCTAAGGTGCTCGATCACAATGGACACCGCCTCCACTCATGGCGCGGTTTATGGAGAGTTCATGAGTTTTGAGGCGAAACGGCGGCCCAAAATAAGTCCCACCGGCCTGTGCAGCCAGTGGGAAGTTCTTAGGAGTGCTACAAATTGGCCCTAGGTTGCCCCGATTGGCCAATGGCCTCGCGGGGGTATGTCGGACAGATTAAGGCTTGTTAACCTTTACTGTCATATGCCCAACGGAGGACTAGACAAAACGACTGAAACCCTTATTCTCTCGTTGGATGGTTGCGGAGACCGCAAGTACTCAAAGCCCAAAAACCATTGCTGAACAGGGAATGCATTTCTAGATTTAGTCCAGTGCTGGACTATTGGACTAAACACACTCAGCACATGGGCTGATTAGTACACCCGCCATCATGCACTACTGGCCTACTTATGTCCGGGCTGTCACAAGCGGGGGTCTAGTCTTGGTTAGAGCGCAATTTTCTTTCCGTTGCACTCCGACGACCTTTGCCACGTAGCGATCGCGGTGGTGCCAGTGGGGTCGGCCATGGCAAGATAATTTAATAATCTTCCACTGGGATATAAGGGGGCACCTCAAGGTTTGTCACATGGACAGCGCTAAGTGGAACGCTCAATAGCATGTGGGAAGATGATGATTGCAACGCGTGAAGTTACCTATGACGTAGATGGCCTAAGCATGGTCGCCCATCTAGCGCAGCCGGATGGTGAGGGGCCTTGGCCGGCGGTTCTTATAGGACATGATGGTATCGGCCTTGACGACTATCAACGGCATCGCGCTGACGATCTGGCCGTGCATGGCTATATGGCGTTGGCGATGGATTACCACGGTGGCCAGTTATACTTCGGCAGGCCGGACGCGATGCTGGCCCGAGTCATGCCGTTGATGGCCGATGTTGAGCGGATGCAGGCCATCGGTCGCGTGGCGCTTGATATTCTTCTCGCGATGCCCGGTGTTGACCCTGACCGCATCGCCGCTCTCGGCTATGGTGCTGGTGGCCGGATCGTGCTCGAACTGGCTAGAATCGGCGTGCCGTTCAAGGCCATTGCGGTCGTTCATCCCGGCTTGCCAGACGCCAATGCCGAGGACTGGACCGATTTGACCAGCACCTTCCTTCTATGCACCGGCTCCGAAGACCCCCTTTGCACCCCTGAACAAATCCTGACGTTTGGCCGCGCGCTCCAAGATGCCGGGGTCGACTGGCGCGCGAATATCTACGGCGGAGCCAAGCACGCTTTCTGGGCTCGGCCGACAAACCCGGATGGATCGCCCGCTGCGGGGATCACTCACACCGAGGCCACTGTGCCCGGCGTCGGCTATCACCCGAAGCATGCGACGCGCGCATGGCAAGCGGTGCTCGATTTATTGGGCGAAACCTTCCAGACTTTGGGCTAGTATGTTGGGCCGGTGCGGCCTGCTACCCTTCGCTGGCATCGCTGATAGGTTGCCCCATCAACACTGCTGTTATCCGTGAGGGCTGGGATGAGGGGTACAAACGCGCCACAACAAACCCAGGAAAGCCTTACGCCGCAATGGCGCCGCCTTTATACCGCTGCGACCAAACGCGCCACTACGCTGCCTCCACCTGCCTCAACGGAAGCTACACCTGAATGATTCTTAGAGGTGGTTGACTGCTCGGCAATTCCCAGTGCCTGCCGGTTGGTTTCAGCGCAAACTTTTTGATAAAGGCGGCCCAGTTTATCTTCTTTCATCTGCTGAAATTCTTCAGTGGATTCGCGGCCGGGCCATAAGATATCGCACGCACCCCGGAGGCTGCGAAGAGCCTCTTGGATGCTCGCCGAATTGAGGGAGCTAGGCTGAGCGAAGATGCTCATGGCCTTAGTCAGCAAAAGCGTGGGTGTCGCGCCTTCTGGCAAGAGTAGAGCAGTGGCTGGGCTGCAGATTAGACCGAGTTGCTCCGACATAATTGAAACATCAACGACCTTCTCCTTGACGGAGAGGTCGTCGCGCCCCTGCAAGTCGTGCTGAATAATCGCAACTGTTAGTTCAGCTGCCTCGCAAAGGGCGATCGCCACCACTGCCTCTGCACCCCAAAGTTGAAGTGCCTGATCGTAGATTTCTGCTGCTTCCATGACCTATCTCTAAATGATGATTGCTGCATGACTGCGACCGCCTTTGCGACCGCCTGGAAACTTTGACCATCGAGCAACCCTCTAAGCTCTCTCAGCGCAGCGTTAAACTGCTGCTGGCGCTCAGTAGCCGCTCGCAATCGCTGGTCATGCTTAATAGCATTTTGTGCCACGATGCGCTTACCGCCTTCTGTCTTGAGGCCGGTCGATCGCGTCCACATCCTCGACCTTAAGGCAATTTCCCTCTGTAGCGGTCGCCGCTCTGGCGTCCACCGCCTCCACAATTGGGACAACTCATTACCGGATAGTGATCGCCGTGCTGGGCTTATGGTGCTCAGCATGCGGATACGATAGCAAGGACAGGGCAAAAAGTGGTTTAGACTAGTTGTCCCGCGCCGCAAAGCAGCATCACAGCCTTTCTTAGCAGCTCTTTCGGAGTACAAGCGTGGGGTAAGCCAGATTGGCTAATTGCAGCGCAGACAACTATTCCTCCTTCACTCGCTAGTACGGGTCGTGTGATTTCAGCACATTTGTCTATTTCGGACGAACATATTTGGGCGTTGCTGGATGAGTGTATGACTCGTCAAAATTGTCCCACCCTGCGGGAAGCAAGCTACACCCTAGCCCTCCCCCAGGAGGAGATGGCACAAGACGTCCTCAACCCTTCTTCCAACGGGAGAAGAGTTGAGGGGTAATCATGCCTGGAATCAGCAACGCCAGTGGCTGAAGACCGCGAACATTCACTAGAAGGCACTATGGCAGCCTTGCTACCAGGGGCCAGGTACTCAGAACAAAGACAACAACGGCCACAATTGCTAGGATTCCGTCAATTAAGTTGCCTAGCAGAGAGCCGACTACCGTGCCGAGGCTGGCTTTCAGGGCAACTTTAGCTTTAGACTCTCCATCGAGCTCTTTGCGGGTCAGATATTCTCCCAAAAAGGCTCCGATAAAGGGACCAATCAGGATTCCTAAGATGGGGCCGCCTAGCGGCAAGGCAGGCAGCAGTCCCACAATGCCGACCACCAGGCCAATCAATGCCCCGAGCTGGCCCCACTTGCTAGCCCCAAACTGCTTAGCGCCCCAGTAGGCTGCCAAGAACTCAATAGCGGCACTGGCAATCAGCATGGCAAACACAATCAAGATGGGCCAGCCAATCCCTGCAAACTGGGTGATGACTGACCAAATCAAAATTGCCAACAGAATCAGGCTCGATCCTGGCATGCCAGGAATCAGTTCACCCACAGCCCCCAGGGCCATAACTCCCACAAGAATCCAATACAGCTGTACGTAGTCCATGTTTTGACCTCACGGAGTTAGCGGAGACGGGGCAGCACGGTTTGAGAAAAGTTCTGTTGACTCTCCTCTAACGCTGGGGGCACTCCCTGGGGATAGGTTTCTTGAATGAGCGCCTCTAAACGTTCAACCCGGTTGCCCGGATTGGGGTGGCTGCTGAGAAACTCTGGCGGTCGCCCCCCTTCACTCGCCTGATCTAAAATCTCCATCAACTCCACCAGGCCCTCGGGGTTGTACTCGGCGGCCGTCATGAAATCAAAGCCCAAGCGATCGCTTTCTAACTCATCCTGACGCCCATAGTTCAGATTGACGAGCTGATTCACGGCTTGAGCAATCATCGCTGCCTGGCGACCGCTGGTGGGATCATCGCTGGCCGCTACCCCAACCGCATTGACTAGAGCCACCCCTAGCTGCCGCCGGGCCAGGTGCTCTGAGCCATGGCGGGCAATGACGTGGCCAATCTCATGGCCCAAAACCCCTGCTAACTGAGATTCTGCGGTTAGCTGGCGGAGCAGGCCGGTGGTGACAAAAATTTGTCCTCCTGGCAAAGCTAGGGCATTGACGGTCTCGGGGTCGTTCAACAGGTAAAACTCAAAAGGGTAGGGCGATTGGGCCGCAGCAGAACGGCTCACCACCTGTTGGCCCACCTGATCCACATAGCTCTGCAAGACCGGATCTGCGTGCAGTCCGCCGAACGATTGCACCACTTCCTGGCTGCCCTGCTGGCCTAAAACAACCTCTTCTTGAGGGGTTAACGCGACGCGCTGGCGTTCTCCGGTGATTGGATTTTCTGACACAGTTGTGACGTAATTGAACAGCCCAAAGAGGGCAAACAGCACCCCTATAGCCAGACGAACCACCAACTTAAGCACAACAATTGCCCCTCTCAACCCTGCTGACGCTACCGGCAATTAACCTTTTTGTCCTCTGGCGCTAGGCTGATACCCGCAGTTCACTAGGGCCGACAGCTTTTGCTCAGTCAAGCTCAAATAATGATGGTTAGCGGCATTGGGCTAGTCAAGAGCCCAGACACAATATCGCTCGGTTAGCAAGCACCCAACATCTGCCGAGCGATCGCTTTGCCACCAATCGGCAGGTAATTCAGCGCATTAATTATGCGGCATTGCTGAACATGAAGATGAAGGGGCGTAGGGGCGAACGGTTGTTCGCCCTCTTAGAAAGCATTGCGATCGAGGAATCATATTTCAATTCAGCAACGCCCAAGATTGCGATCGCACTTATGTTTATCGAGTGGCTAGCATCGTTGAAGCGGCGGCTGGAAAGCTCATGCGATCGTACACTGGCTGAGTGGGAGCAACCCACACTTTGCCAGTTCCTTGAAATGTTTGCAGCACCCCTTCCCCGCTGGTAATGGCTCCTAAAAACGAATTAGAAGCTCGCTCGACGCTGAATCGTACGCCTTCAGTACGCAGCAGGGCAAATGAACCGTCTACCTGAAGCGTTTCGTTATTGAGCGACAGGGAAAGAATTTCAGATTGAGGAACGGGAATGCGAAAGACGACAATGCCTGCACCGCTGACTTTGGTTTGATAGCGACCTTCTCCGCCTGCCACTCGTGCCGAGAAGCTCTCGACTTTGTGTGCCTCGACTTTTATTGCATCTTCGCAGCAGCAAAACAAACCTTGATCGGCGTACAGCGTTTGGTTGTTAAGCTGCATCAGCCAGTAGTGCCCAAAGGTTGGCTCCAGATAAATTTCGCCTGTGCCTCGGTAGAGCGGCTTGAAGATGGTTTCTCCTGTACGGGCAGCGGCGATTGCGCCTTTCATAAAGCTACCAACGCCACTGCCTGCGCCCGTCGAACTTTCCATGCTGATCCGACCTTTGAGGAATTGCAGCGCTCCAGGTTCAGTGCGAACGGCATCGTTGTCGAGGCGGATACGCAACTGTCGCAGATGTACTCCCGCCCGATTGAGCGTGTAAAGCTGCTCAGCAATGGCAAAGTTTTCGCTGCCTGCCAGTGGCTTGTATTCTAAAAGCTCGATGGTCGTGCCACCGCGCGAGACGGTTTGCGTGACTTGGAAAGGAAGATTCGATTCAGGAGTGCTCATTGGTTACCTTAGCAATGCGATAGGTTTGTTGCTCACATATTCAGAATAGGGTTGTTATTTTTGTTTGTCAGTCATTTTGGTTGTGGCTAAACCTCATAATCAAAGGTGCGTCATGACGCACCCTACAAGGTTGCGATCGCACTATAAGATCGACGATCGCACTTACCACACAGGCTATTTTTCAATAGCCAAATCTTGAATACTCCTCAAGAATTCTGCAAGGGCTATCAAAACCCGAAACGCAAACAGGCTAACGACCAATTTTAGCGGTGGTAAGTAATCTTGAATTCCGTACAAAGAGTTTGATTTCATCCGCTCCAACGTAGGGTTAGCCTGCTTTGTGCAGTAACCAATCTTCTCTTCTTAACTCGAATGTTTGCTCAATACACAATTCTCCCTTGAACTCCGCCTCATCCGACCGCACTAAATTCATTCCCAAGCGTCTAAGCAAATTAATAGACGGTTCATTTCGCATATCAGTTATACCGACGATCTGGCTGATGTATCCAAGTTCAAATATTGAACAAACCAGAGCTTGAACGGCTTCTTGTGCATATCCTTTACCTTGTTCTTCACGAGCCAAAGTAAAACCAATTTCTACGATTGCCGGATTCTCAGTATAAATCTGTATTCCAATGTCACCCAGGAGCAAGTTGGATTGCTTGTGGGCGATCGCGATTTGAAACCATTCACCTGGTATTCCCATCACTGCTTTTTGCATTTCCTTGATGAAGGATTGCGCTTCACTATAAGGTAACATCGACCAACTTTGAAATCGAGCGACTTGATAATCTTGGCGGTAGGAAAAAAAATTATCTAGATCGAGATCTGCAAACCGACGTAGAACCAGTCGCTCAGTTGATTGGGGAAGAAAATTCACTGGAAACAATACACCTTTGCTCCACTGTTGTTGTTTAGCTGATGCTTTACTCAAGGACTGCTGGCTAACGGCTAGCTTCATCGACGGCAGGACGTCTAGAATGCAACCAAGCGGACTACAAAACCGTCCGGTGCAAGCGTTGGTTAGGCAGCTGTGCGACTCCATCTCAAGTTCGTTAAGTCTAAAGTGTAATCTAATAAGTTTTCAATATATTCCTCATCGTCGCTTATCAAGATAGCAATCTTGCCACCCGCGATATGTATTTTGTTGGGTTCTTTGTAGCAAGCTTTATGACGACTTATCCATCCAGGCTTATCTCCAGTTGTCTCAATTTTTTCTACCTTAAATGTGTCACAGCGAAGTCGATAAACTGGTGTTTCGTTATAGATTCTTTCACCTTGATAACCTAAGTTTCCAATAATGTATATATAGTTTTCAACTAATGTCGCGGTATGGAAGTCAGTTGGAGGGAAGATATCCTTAGGATAACCAAAAATTTTAAAGATGCCGTTACCCTGATGAACTACAACATCGTTATATATACAGAAGTCAGAATCATAAGAGTCTTCATGCTCGCCAGCTATTTCTACAATTCTCCCATCTTGCAACTCTGTAATTGTTCCGCCAAATCGTTGATGACACCACACCGGTTGACTCAAGTTTTCGGTGTCATCAAAGGCAACTCGTGCTGCATAGGCAGTCGTGCCACAACGAACCATTGCCTCCCAAAAATCGACTTTCATTAGTTCTGGATTAGACTTGCCAAATCGTCGATATTTTCCCGTTAAATATTGTTCATAGGATACTTGTGGCAAACCATGATGAATTTCTAGAAGAAGCTGACGAGCCTCATAACCAATATCGCTAAGATCTTCACCAGCTTGAACAAGCATCCTTACAATGTGAAGATTACTAGCCAACTTAATTGCTGCTTCACCTTTGTTGTTTACACGAGATGGATTTGCACCATTCTTGAGAAGGATATCTACACAGTCAGTAGCATTGCATTCTGCTGCCACCATGAGAGGGGTAGTACCAAAGTCATCCGTAGCTTCAATATCAAATCCTTCTTCAATCAACCATTCTAGGATGTTGGCTCTATTATGTGTGATAGGGTACATCAGTGGTGCCTTCCCACAAAGTCCCCGATCGCTTCGATCTGCTCCTGACAGAAGGAGAAACTTTGCTTTCTTCAAGTCGCCTACTTGAAGGCTTAAGAGCCAAGGTGTTCTGTCCCAATAGTCACGCGCGCAAAGATCAGCACCTTGAGCAATTAACGCCTTTACTCCATCTAAACTTCCTAGGGCAATTTCATACATTAACTCAGTCCATTCTAGTCGAGTAGGATCCGCACCTGCTGCTAGTAAAACCTCGACAGCATCAAATCTCCCTGCTCCTGAGGCACCTCCAAGTGCAGACTCTCCATAACTGCTGACACCACTGACTTTGGCACCTCTCTCAATTAACAAATTCAAAACTGGTATTAAGTTCTCATCGTTTGAGATGTCTCGACCATGCATAGCATCAATCAGCGCATCATAGCCACCTGGTCTTTGGTAGTGAATGTTTGAGCCAACATCTAGAAGGAACCGAATCTTATCTAGGTTTCCTGCATACAGTGCTAAGCTAAGCACTGTATCTTGAGATTCCCCCCCAACTGCGTTGACATCAGCACCGCTATCTACAAGAAATAGAACCATATGGATGTCTGCATCTGCACTAGCTACTGCACACATTAATGGGGTCTGCAAAGAATATATTTCTACAGTATTAACATCAACGCCGCTAGCGATCTGCTGCGCTACTCCTGTGAAATCCCCCCGTTTTACGTAATCATGAATCCGCATAATTTTAACTAGGTTTTAGTTTGAGAATAATTAGAAAATACGCCTAACTCATTATTAGAGAGAAAATTCTTGTCTAGTATCCCTACAGGGGTGATTAGGTGGAAATTGTCAGCCTAATCCGCCTCCAGGGGGAATTAGATGGAAAATCGTCTGCCTAATTGCCTCATAAGGGTGATTGGGCAGAAAAAATTCAGTATAGCCAGCCCTTCAAATCCAGCCGCGATCGTACCAATTATCTTTACCTTCACATCAACCCGGAACTATTTCGGTCTAATGGAAGGAAAGCTAAGACCCCGACACCTTGGAGGAACCTCGATCAAGCTGCTTTGTGGCCCAGGATAGTTGCCCCGTGCCACAAAGCAGCATCACAGCCTCTCTTGGCAGCTCTTTCGTGAGTACAGGTGTGGGGTAAGCCAGATCGGCTAGCTGCGCGCGCAGACAACTACTCAACCCACAAGCCTTCAGCAGGTTAAGGCTATTGAGCACTCTGCTTGATTAATCACCTCAGCTACCTCCCAGCCGTGCCATTCTGCCCATTCAAAGTCGACTTTTCAGGAAACAGGCTGTGAGAAATGGGTGAGAACCCCGTCCTAATGGTGATAAGCCTCGCTAGAGCTGTTTGCTCGGCAGGATGAGCACAACTAAACTCTGCGTTAATCCTCAGGTAACTGCCAAAGTTTAACGCTGCCGTCGTGGTTGCCGGCGCTAAAGACAGTGCGGCCATCCGCGCTGATAGCAACAGCCGGAACACCGTAAGCTTCGCCGTCGCTAAAGGTGTCGATTAACTTACCCGTACTCACGTTCCATGCTTGAATAGTGTTGCTGTGGGTTTTGGCGACAGCGACTTGCCAATTGTGGCTAATGCCAGCAGAAACAATGGAGGAGCAACCCGCGTCGATAGATTGCTGTTGCAGACCTGTTTTTAGGTTCCAAAACTCGAGTCGGCTGCCTTCGCCAGTGCTGGAACTGAGGCAGTCGCCAGCGCGCGCAATCATCAGAGTTTGGGAGTTGCTGCTAAGGGTAACATTTGGTAATAGGGCGTTGGAACCTGCTCGGGTAGCTAGGGTGCGCAGGGGGGTGCCATCGCTTTGTCGCCAAACTTTAATGAGGTTGGGGCCGACACCCAAGACGGTTTGGTTATCTGGACTAAAAATAACAGAGTACTGAGCACCAGTATTGTTGGGTTCGAGCAAAGTTTTCACTAATCTGCCGCTGTTAAAGTCCCAAAGGTGCACAAAGCCGTCTTGATTACTGCTGGCTATTCTCTGACCATCAGGGCTGAATGCGATAGAGCGGACCGCTCCGGTTTGGTTGGCACTGCTAGCGGGAACGAGGTATTTCCGGCCACCAGTTGCTATGTTTAGAACGGAGACAGTGTCATCCAGGCCGCCCGTCGCCAGAGCTTGCGCATTAGGGCTGAGCGCCAAAGAGAAGACATAGGAGTTGGCTTCAAATTGAGGTTGCACCAGCTGGCCTGATTCGACATCCCACACGTTCAAGCTCCCTCCGTTGACACTAGCTAGCGTTTTTTCGTCAGGACTCAGTGATAAGTAGTGGTCGCCCCTAGACTGGCCAAAACCTGCAGCAAAGGTATTTGCCAAACGCGCTTTCTTGACTTGAAACAGGCTGTTAAGCTGAGCTTTATCTGCCGGTGAAGCATAGTTATGAAAGAGATGCGCTGCCTGAACTACGAGAACGGCTACGAGCATTGACCCAATTAAAAATGTCGCAAGCTTTCTCAAGCCAGATGTATTTCCCTCCCAAAGGGAAACACTGAACCGAGCACCCCAAATAGCACCGTAAATGGCACTTCCTACCCATGCCACTATCAAGAGATACAACGACCAGGAAAAGTATCCGAATGTCGAAATGACACCTTTTAGGAGAACGCCAAGGACTATAAAAGATAAAAGTCGAGATCCTAAACAGGCTCCAACAACTGACCAAATAAGCACCTGTCTAGACCTAGTTCTGATTTTGGCAGAATTGCCGATCCAAAATCCGAAAAAGGCTCCAATTAATAAAGCAGTAGGTGTACTTAATAGGACCAGTAGCATAGGGGAATGCCCTTGAGTGAATGTCCTAATCCTTATATACTCCTGTCTTTGGGATACTCATAATGGACCAGCTTGTTAAGTGGCTTTTATGCTGACTAAAATAGTACACTAGGCAACTAGAACATCTTCAAATCATGCCGCTGTGGGGCACTTTTCGCTTTCTTCCACTCGCTCCATTGCTGTTTCTGCAACTTTTCTGCCGGTTTTGGGTGTGCCGGTTGAATGGACAGTCCGCCCTTTTGGCAACCTAGCTGTGCGTATCAAACTCAGGGATGTTAAGAAATAGCAGCACAACACCGTCGCAGCCAATGAAACGAAAGGCGGGCTGCTGCCCATTCCAGGTTTCGAACTGCCACGCGGCAAGCCATTCGCCGACGATGTTTATAAAGCCGATGAACCAGAACAGAAGAGCCAAGGGAGGGCTGTGATCGATTTCCCTGCGTCAGATTGAAGTCAGTCTGACGCAGCAGACCACTCTGACGGAACAAACCAAGACTTAACTGCTTGAAGCAATGAGTACTTTCAGGAGATGCGGGCAAGAGTGTGGGCCCAAGACAATCTGTCCCGGTTCGGGGTGCGAGGCAGCCGTAGAATGTAGGGTAAATTTCCCGACTGGGAGTTAAGCCAGGCGGCGGACCATCCGGCGGCTCTTCTCAATTCGCCTCAAGGTATTACCCTTCATTTGAGTAGTTGCGGCGTGAGACAGATAGACTAGCTGCAAGCGCAGGCAACTACTCAACCCACAAGCTTTCAGCAGGTTAAGGCCATTGAGCACTCGGCTTAATCGATATCACCTCAGTTACCTCCAAGTGGCGTCATTTTGCCCATCAGAATTGATAGCTCAGGAAACAGGTTGATTGCAGGCGTTAGATCGCCTGCAATCAACTACCGGGCCCACCAACGTTATGAATTGTTAGTGCAACACCAGGGACGCTGGTTGAAAAGCGTGAATTTGACGCCATTCGATGCAGCACCCTCCTAGGCTTACTGACGATCGCCTTCAACGGGGCATGACTGCGGCAGGCAGACGGTGAACGTTGTGCCCTCCGCAGCCGTCGAGGCGACCTCTACCGTGCCTTCGTGAGCGACAACGATCTCGCGCACGATGTACAACCCCAAGCCGATGCTGCCCGGGATCCGTTGCGCTGTCGAGTCTGGCTCAGTGTGGCGCATGAGCGGATCGAAGATCGTCGACAGCATCTCTGGCGGGATCGGCGGGCCTTCGTTATGCACGCTCAAGACCACGGTTGCTCCGTCTGAAGTGACCGATAGTTCGACTGGCTCCTCGGCTGCCCCGTGCTGAATTGCGTTGCCTATCAAGTTGGAGATGACCTGGCGGAATCGAGCCGCATCGCAATCGCACGTAAGGTCGCCGTCTGAGTGAAGGCGCAGCATGCGCTGCGGATGGGCAACGCAAAATTCCTCGAAGACGTTGCGACAGAGAATTTCCAGATCGACCGGACCGCGCGTCAGCGGCATCGCGCTGCCCAGCCCCGTTGAGGCGAAGTCGATCAAGTCACGGATCAATCGCGTGACGGCCTCTGTGTTTGTCTCGATCACCGATAGCGCTCTAGGAGAGGCTGGGTGTTTATCTGAGGTGCGTGAGATCAGTTGGGCGGCCATGCTGATGGAGCTCAGCGGGCTGCGCAGGTCGTGGCCAAGGATGGCCAGGAACATGCGGCGTGACTGATCGACGCGATTGGTGTAGCTGCTGATGGCAGCGACGAGCGATTGGTCAATTGCCTCGTTGAAGCGGGTAATGTCATTGACATCGTTAATGTCAAATTGCGAGTAGCGCTCGGTCCACAGGCGGAGCACGCTGGCGCGCAGGGCACGGTATTCGGAGACAACCTCCAGGATGTCAAATCCCCAGCCTACGCGGCCTACACCGTGCCGTGCCGAGGCGTTGTCGAGCCGATCGCTCTCTTCATCAACAGAGCCGCCGTGGCCTTTAGACTTACTTGCCTGCTGCGCGAGGCTCTGGCCGCTCTGCATGTCGCGCGCAGTGGCCCGCAGCATTGCCTCAGCGTCGTCGCGCAAGGCGAGCTGGGTCATCTTCCCCCCAGGCGAGAGGCTGCGCGCAAACGTTTCCCATTCCGAGAGGATCAGCTCGACGTTCCCGAGAATGAAGTCTGCCAGACGCATGAATTTCTCCGGTGAGAACATCTTAGGAATAGAGGCATGATACCGCTGGGGGCGGTCAAAAATATATTGGCCAAATACCTCTCTAGGAGTGATTAGGGGGGTGATTAAATCGACCTACAGCAAGGTTTTCTACCTTTTGGACAAGTATGTTGTCATAGCAGGCGCTATAGAGTGTGGGCGAGCGTTACGGGCATGCACGTTATGGCATTAAAGCTGGTCTCTGCTTTTTCCCTTCCCGGCTTACCCCAACGTCAGCCGGAGGTGGGTCACTTGATTCGGCATTTGCGTCAACTGACGGGCCATACCCAAGAACAATTTGCGGGAGTTTTGGGGGTCAGCTTCAGTACCCTCAATCGCTGGGAAAACGGGCACATGCAGCCCTCGCCTCTAGCGCTGAAGCAAGTCAACAGCGTTTTGGTCGAACTGGCACAGATTTCAGACCCACGCTTACAAGCAGCTCGCCAGGCACTTTTGGCCAAGTACATGACCGTCAATCAGCCGGGTAACGGCTACTTTGAAGGACGGCATCACAGAGAGCAGGCATGACACAACCACAACCAACCTCTGAACAGTTGTTCGCCGGAGACGGGGAGTTGGCGCAGCTGGTGCGCTCGCACGACTGGTCTCAAACGTCACTGGGTGCGCTCGAAACTTGGCCAGACAGCCTGAAAACGGCGGCGCAGATTCTGTTGAGCGAACTCGCTCAAGCCCAGCCGTCGAAGAAAATGCAGGTAGAAACTGAGCCGCAGCAGCCTGGCAATTTCAATCCAACCGCCGCCAAACCTGCCGATGCAGAAGCTCAGCTGCGCGAACTGGAGACAAAATACCACACGCTATTTGAGTCGCTTGATGAAGGCTTCTGCATCTGCGAACTGCTGTTTGATGAGAATGGTGAACCAACTGACTATCGGTTCCTCGAAATCAATGCGGCATTTGAACGGCTCACCGGACTGAAGCAAGTGATCGGTAAAACGGCACGAGAACTGGCTCCCAACCGCGATACCTACTGGGTTGAGCTGCTTGGCAGCGTTGTGCGCAACCGGGAATCCGTTCGCTTTGAGGCGCAAGAGAGAGCGCTAAACCGCTGGTTTAATGTCCATGCCTTTTGCATCGGTGAGCCACAACGTCATCAGTTTGTCGCTTTGTTCACCAACATTACCGAGACCAAGCGCATTGAAGCTGAGCGGCAAAAAGTTGAACAGAAACGCGAGCGCTTTCTTGCCGCTGGGTCAGATTTGCAAGTGATTATGAGCAGTCACGGGTACTTTCACTGGGTCAGCCCAGCTTTTGAGCGTGTTCTCGGCTGGACACCCGCCGAAATGACCTCTCACCCCTGGACTGATTTTCTCCATCCAGATGATGTTTCCGCATCTATTGCGGAGAGCGTCAATGTGTTGTCTGGCGCTGAAACCTTTGCCTTTGAAAACCGCTATCGGCACAAAGACGGCTCCTACCACTGGTTGCTCTGGAGAGCACAGTCTCACTCAGACGAACAAGTACTTTATGCGACAGCGGTAGACATCACTGCTCGTAAACAGGCAGAAGTCGCTCTGCGTCAATCGGAAGAACAGTATCGTTTGGTGTTCGAGTCGATCGACGAAGGTTTCTGCACGATTGAAGTGCTCTTCGATGCCGATAGCAAGCCGGTGGATCACTGCATTCTGCAAGCGAATCCAGCCTTTGAGCGACAGTCCGGTATTACCAACCCAGAAGGCAAACGGGCAAGCGAACTGGCACCGGGACTAGAACAGTATTGGAATGACCTTTACGCCCAAGTCATTCATACCGGTGAGTCCATCCGCACTGAAGTGCGTTCGGACGCGCTCGATCGCTGGTTTGACGTTGTGGTGTCGCGGGTTGGCGAGGCAGCACTGCGCCAAGTGGCGATCGTGTTTACTGACATCAGCGATCGCAAACAAGCTGAAGCCATCATCACCACCGATTTGGAAAATACCCGGTTGTTGCGCAACTTGAGCGCACGAATGATCGCTGAAGACAACATTCAGGTGCTTTACGACGAAATTGTCTTTGCTGCAATTATCCTAACGCGGGCAGATGCCGGTTCAATTCAAGCACTGGATGAATCGACCCAAGAGCTAGTGCTCCTCGCCACCCAGGGGATCGATCAAACCGTTACCGAGCGTTTCCAGCGCATGAGGGCCAGTTCAATCACATCTTGCGGTAGGGTTTTAGCAACGGGTAAGCGCGCCTTTGTAGATTTTGATGCACCAGAAAGCGAAGGCCCTGACGAATCTCTCCGTCTGCTTCTCGAGAGTGGGTTGGTTTCTGCCCAATCGACTCCGCTCACCAGCCGTTCAGGTAGACGAATCGGCATGGTTTCGACGCATTGGCGTAAACACCACCGATCAACTGAGCAAGAACTCCGTTTTCTGGATCTGCTGGCGCGTCAAGCTGCCGACTTGATTGAACAGCGACAAACTGAAGCGGAACGCAGGCAAGTTTTAGAGCGCGAACAGGCCGCGCGAGAAGAAGCAGAACGAGCCAACCGTATCAAAGATGAATTTCTCGCCGTGCTGTCCCATGAGTTGCGATCGCCCCTGAACCCGATTTTGGGCTGGACACAACTGCTGCGCAGCGGCAAACTCAATCCTGACCGTCAAATGGATGCCTTAGCCACAATTGAGCGTAACGCCAAACTGCAGGCGCAACTGATTGAGGACTTGCTCGACATTTCCCGCATCATGCAAGGAAAGCTGAGCTTAACCGCGACTTCGGTCAGTTTGGCCTCTATCATTCACGCTGCTGTTGAAACTGTGAGTTTAGCGGCAGACGCGAAAGATATTCAGATCACGCTTGACCTCGACTTAGACGTGGCTCCGGTTTTTGGCGATGCTGCCCGACTGCAACAAATGGTTTGGAACCTGCTCACCAATGCGGTCAAGTTCACAGACCATGGCGGCCAGGTGACGGTTCAATCGAGGCAAGTTGTTGCTGAAGGCAGCTTGGGCCATGCGGTAGCCCAAATTCGAGTCATCGATACAGGCAAGGGAATCAGTCCGCAATTTCTGCCCCATGTGTTTGAGTATTTTCGGCAAGAAGACGGCTCAACGACGCGCAAATTTGGCGGTCTGGGATTGGGACTCGCGATCGTGCAGCAAATTGTGGAACTCCACGGCGGCACAGTGGCGGTAGAGAGCGACGGTGAGCAGCAAGGTGCAACCTTCATCGTGCAGCTACCGGCCCTGCTGCAGGCCACGCCGCTCCTCTCTGAGTCAATCCAGCCTCAACTCAACTCAGAAACACTCCTAGACAACGTTCAAATCTTGCTCGTTGATGACGACACTGATACCCGTGAGTTTCAATCTTTTCTGCTGAAGCAACATGGAGCAGCCGTGACAGCCGTTGCCTCAGGTGTAGAAGCGCTGCAAGCCTTGGAGCATTTTATGCCCGATGTAATTGTCAGTGATATTGGCATGGAAGAGATGGATGGCTATGGGCTAATGCAGCAGATTCGCTCGCGTCCACCCGCCCAAGGAGGTGCGGTGCCAGCGATCGCGCTCACCGCCTATGCTGCGGAAATTGACCAAGAAAAAGCGCTTCAAGCAGGCTTTCAAACACATTTGACAAAACCGTTGGAACCAGAACGATTTGTCAGCGAGATCACAACCCTGCTCAAGCTAAGCCGAGTCTAAAAATTGTGCCTTGTCACGCGGAGACGTTTCACCAGCTCCGGTAAGAGAACCTGGAAAAATATGCCTGCACTGAGGGATAGTTTTGGATAGGTTATGGTCGCTACGCCCTTATGCGGGGCGATCGCATTTCTACACAATGCTGTCAGAACGGTAGTACCGTAAACAACCGCTTCACCGCGAAATTGCTCCTAAGGCTTTTAATATTGATTGTTGAGCAGTGGTTAGCCCCTTTGCACCTTGAATATTCATACCTTCATATAGGCGATCGCCTATCACTGTTTTAACACAGCGTCCCGTGGCGACATCCCATAGTTTTATTGTGCGATCGAAGCTTCCACTTAATAGAATTTGACTATCAGGGCTAAAGATCACGGACGAGATCCAGCTAGTATGTTCGGCCATTGTATGAAGGCATTCTCCCGTCTTCAGACTCCAGAGGCGAACGGTTTGGTCATCACTGCCACTGGCAATAGTTTGACCATCAGGGCTAATAGCAACGGTAAACGCGATGCCGGTATGACCCTGCAAGATTCTTGAACAAGCTCCGCTTTGCACATCCCACAACCGGATAGTTTGGTCAAAGCTGCCGCTTGCTAGAATCGGCTCGGTTGGATGAAAAGCTAGCGCGTAAACCCCGCCCCTGTGACCTTCTAGCACCTGTAGGCATTCCCCGGTCTGCACGTCCCATAGCCGAATCGTCTGGTCATAGCTGCCACTTGCGAGAGTTCGACCTTGGGGATCAAAAGCAATCGTCCGCATGCTGCTCTGATGACCCTGTAGCACGTGTAAGCATTGGTGGGTTTGTACATCCCAAAGACGCACTGTTCGATCACGGCTGCTGCTTGCCAGGGTTTGCCCAGCAGGGTTAAACAGCACTGCTAATACAGGAGCATCATGAGCAATCCAGCGATCGCCCTGTCCTGTTTGCACATCCCATAGAAAAATGGAGCCATCTTCCCCATTGGTGGCAATGGTTTGACCATCCGGGCTAAAGCTTACATTTGAAATTAAGCTGGTTTCTCTGTAGAGAGTTTTGTAGGGAGGCGAACTTAATGGCTCTCTACCAACCTGCCATTGCCATAAGTAAATTGTTCCCGCTTGACTACTACTACTAGCAAGCAGTTGATTCGGCAACCCAGTTCCCACTGAAGCAGAATCACTCTGATTTTGAGCTGCTGTAACTGTGACAGGGCCAAAACTTAAGGCGTGTTCTCCATAGGTAAAGCCGCTTAACGTTTTGAGGCTTTGCCCACTCGGCATCTGCCAAAGCCGCACGGTTCGATCCTGGTTGGCGCTGATCAAGGTCTGACCATCGGTACTGATGGCGAGCGCCAGAGCAGATACCGTCTGCTCGCCCAAAATATTCGTGCAGTATCCGTCTTGGACATTCCAAAGCCGAAGGGTGCCATCATCACTGCTGCTTACTAAAGTGTCACCCTCTGGACTAAATACAATGTTCCGAACCCAGTCTAAAGTGTCACTCTCTGGACTAAATACAATGTTCTGAACCCAATTGGTATGTCCGCGCAGCAGTATTTCAGGATTAAATGAATGAGTTTTGGAACTAGGCGGATGAATCCATAGTTGAATACAGCCATCGAGGCCACCACTTGCCAAGTGTTGACCATCTGGGCTGTAGCGAACGCAGCGAATACCAGAAGAATGCCCTTGCAACACATTCAGGCATTTTCCAGTCTCAACATCCCAAATTCGAATTGAGGTATCCTTACTGCCGCTGGCTAAAATTGGATGGTTGGGTGAGAAGTGAACGGAGTAAACGTTTTTGGTGTGTCCTTTCAAAACGTGCAAGCAGTCACCCTGCAAATTCCACACTCTTGCGGTTTGATCATCACTACCACTGGCTAACCATTGACGGTTAGCGCTAAAGCTTAAAGACCAAATTCGACTCGTATGCCCTTTCGAAATCCACAAACACTGACCACTTTGCACATCCCACAACCGTACCGTCGCATCATTACCGCCACTTGCCAGTGTCGTGCCATCGGGGCTAAAGGCAACAGCCCAAACTCCACCGCGATGCCCTTCAAACGTCGCAATGAGTTGATGGGATACAACGTTCCATAAATACACAAAACCGTTGATATCGCCGACGGCAAAAACTTGGCCATCTGGGCTAATATCAACCGATGTTGGCACCCCCAAAGTCTCTGAAAATAGGGATGTTGCTAAATCAGAATTTTGAAAATTGACCCCTACCAAATTAATCTGCCGCAGGTCAGCTTGTCGCACTACGAGTTCAGAAAAATCAGAACCTTGCAAATCTACTTTGAGCTGCACCAGCAGATTGATTAAATTCCCCGCCGCATATCCTGCTCCATATTTTGACCGTTGTTGTGCGAGAAGTAGCCTTGCTCTATTTTCAACTTCTGACAGATTTCGGTAAGCTGATAAAAGCCATTCCATTACAGGCTGCAAAATTAATCGCAGTTGCATTGTTCGGATATAGTCTTTTGCCTGTACTCGAATCAATGAATGACTTTGCCATACGTCAAGCTGTCGGGTTGTAAATTCTGTACAGACCTGTTGTATCAACCGCTCTGTGACATATTCCATCACAACGGGCTGCAAGAAAAATAATCCGTCTGTTTTTTCGAGTAGTGACCGCCGGAGCAGTGAATTTACTTGTTGGGGAACGGTTTGTTGTGAGGCTGCACCGATAACATTTTCACGAATCTCTGCGATCGCAACCGGCTCTCGGTGAATAGCAAACCAGTAGAGAATTTTCTGTTCCTCTACCGATAGGCGATTAAATTGGCGATCGAGCAGATCGCGGATGTCTTCAAAGACAAAAACGCCCTGCTCAAGATAGGTTAGAACCTCTGCAACACTGCCGTCGAACAAATCTTGCGTGGCAGATGCAACCAACTTCAGCGCCAGAGGATTGCCGCCATAGTGATTAACCAGGGTTTGCCACTCGGTTTGTGAACCTGTAAACGCTCCTTTTTGCTGAAAAATGGCGCGTCCATCATCGGGCGTGAGTCCGGGGAGAGAAAGCGATCGCACTACGCTCTGGTCGCCCTCCAACAGAGCAATTTCACGAGGTTTCTCACGACTGGTCAGCAAACAACAACTTTGATGAGATGTTTCTCCCAGCGTTCTTAAAAATTGTCCATAAGCCTCATAGCTCGGTCTCCACTGACCTACCTGCTCACTGTGCAAAATGGTTTCAGCATTATCCAAAATCAACAGACACCGTTGCGATCGCAGATACTCCATCACCTTCGACAACTTTCCGTCCACCGTTGTAGGAATGACAGGATCGTCTCCGTGAAGCGGCATCAGAAATTTCAGCAGGCTAATCAGGAGGTCATCGAAGGAAGGGGCGTTGGCAAGTGATCGCCACACTATCACATCAAATTCAGACTGCATCTGCAGAGCTGCTTTGACGGCGATCGTGCTTTTGCCAATTCCTCCAATTCCGAGCAGCCCAACCACACGGCAGCGGTCTACCACCATCCACTGCCACAGCTGCGCCAGCTCGGTTTCACGACCATAAAACACAGAAGCATCGACAGCGCTATCCCAGTTTTGCTGAGGGTTCGCTGGCTGGCCAGACAACGCTTCCACCGATGCGATCGGAGAAATATGATCGGTCTTCGATAACTCCAATTCAAAAGATTGGAAGAGAATCTCCAACGACTGGCGATCGACCCCCAACTCACGCTTCAGAATTCGAGCCAGGGTATTAAGTGAAAGCCCCGTGCGTTCACTTAAATCTTCCTGGGTGAGCCGTTTACCCCAGTTCTTATCTGACTCTACCTGCTGCTTTGCCGCTTGAAACCGTTGCCAGCCATGGGGTGACAGAACGACTCCCCTGGCCCGTGCAGAGGGCGCTCTACCGCGTCTGGGTTTTTGGGTCTTATCCATATTAAACAGCCAAGAGTAGAAGGAGTAAACCTTCTCAGCGGAGTGCAGTAGCCCTGGGAGGGTATCAGGTTTTAGATCTTTAGCGTGTATTCCAGAGCAGCTTTGGTCAAATATCCGCCTTTAGGCGTAGAAGCACTGCCTTAGCTTATCTCAGTGCTTAACGCAGTGAACTTGAGTGTTCTGAATTGGGCGCAGGTTGAACAATAGGACCAACGGATGGGCACTAAGCCCTCCTTCCACCGCCTTCTACAAATGACAGAGAGAAACACGTTATGACCCAGTCAACCCATACAGAACGGCTTATCTTAGTCACCGGCGCTACAGGCAATCAGGGCAGCGCGATCGCCCGTCATCTGTTGCAACGCGGCAATTTCAAGGTGCGTGCCTTGGTGCGTGACCCCAACAAGCCCGCTGCTCAAGCCCTCCAACAAGCAGGCGCAGAACTTGCCGTCGGAGACCTCAACGATCGCGCTTCCCTCGATCGCGCTTTGCAAGGTGCCTACGGCGTTTTTTCGCTACAGATCTTTCAAGATGGCTTAGACACCGAAATCCGTCAGGGCAAAATGGTTGCAGACGCGGCGAAAGCAGCGGGCATCCAGCACTTCGTCTACAGTTCGGTGGGTAGCGCCGAACGCAACACGGGTGTTCCCCACTTCGACAGCAAGTTTCAAGTCGAAGAATACATCCGAGCCAGCGAGTTGCCCTACACAATCCTGCGCCCCGTGTTCTTCTTCTACAACTACAACCTGCTGCGCCCGATGCTTGAGACCGGAAAGCTCTTTCAGCCATTGAGTCCTGAGACGAAGTTGCAGCAGCTTTCTGAAGAAGATTATGGGGAGATGGTCGCTGACGTATTCAATCGCCCCGCAGACTTCATGAAGGGCGAAATTGAACTGGCCAGTGTGGACATGACCATGCCAGAAATCGCTGCTGCGTTCAGCCGTGTTTTAGGTAAACCCGTCGAATACCAACAAGTTCCGTTTGAAGCGTTTGAGCAGCAAATCGGAGAGGAGTTGACCATCATGTATCGCTGGTTTGAGAACGTTGGCTACGGGGCAGATCTAGCCCAGTTGAAGCGTGATTTTTCTGCACAGACCGACTTTGAATCTTATTTGCGCGATCACGGTTGGCAGAATCAGCCAGAAGCGTAGCCGATGTCGGGTCAATGGTTCTTTGAAACTACTCGCTATCGGAGGTAGCCACGCTTCACCCTTAAGTTGCAGCTTAACTCAACGAACTTGCGTGGGCTAAATGGAATATTTGTTGAAGAATGAGAACAACGAGGCAAAAGCCAATGCGGTAAAGACGGCTACCTCATTCCTAACGTATTTTGAAACCATCGCTCTTTAAGGAGATCGAAACAGTGATTTTGACTACAACAGCCACGATTGAAGGCGAAAAGATTGTTGACTATTACGGGATAGTCAGTAGCGAAACTATCTTAGGCGCGAATATTCTCAAAGACTTTCTTGCAGCCATGCGTGACATGGTAGGTGGGCGCTCAGCGAGTTATGAGAAATCCCTTAGAGCAGCTAAAGAGACCGCCCTAAAAGAGCTGACTGAGCAAGCAGAAACCTTAGGTGCAAACGCTGTGATTGGCATCGCCTTAGACTACGAAACAATTGATTCTGGCGGTGGCAGCAGTATGTTGATGGTTGCCGTGAGTGGAACGGCTGTACGCTATCATGAGCTTCAAACCGTTTAGGAGCAAACGTTTCAAGGAAAGTCGAGCACCAAGTGATAAGGGAATCGAGGGGGAATAGGGGAGAACTCACTCCCCCACCTTTCCCAGCCAAAAGATGCCATAAAAAGTAAATTATCTCTCTTCTGTTGCCTCAGAAAAAGTGAATGCTTTATCTCTTCGTGGCATGGCAACTAGAAAAAGACATTTTACGAGTGCAACTCAAGCATTACAAATTTTATCTGGCGAAAGTGGCAAAAGAGGAATAAATTGCGGCTTAACTCAAAGAACTTGCGTGGGCTAAATGGAACGTTTGTTGAAGAATGAGAACAACGAAATAAATGTCGAGTTAACGCCTTCGTTCGCATTAAACCCAACCCATATTAATTGAGGAAAAATCCCATGAGCACAATCACAACGCAAGATGGCACACAGATTTATTACAAAGATTGGGGTGCAGGACAACCCGTTGTCTTTAGCCACGGGTGGCCTCTAAATTCTGATAGCTGGGAAGCTCAAATGCTGTTTTTAGCAGACCACGGGTTTCGGGCGATCGCTCATGATCGTCGCGGCCATGGACGCTCAAGTCAGCCATGGAACGGCAACGAGATGAATACCTATGCCGACGACCTGGCTACGCTGATCGAAACCCTAGACCTCACCGATGCCACACTGATTGGCTTTTCGACCGGCGGCGGCGAAGTGGCCCGCTACATTGGCCGCCACGGCACCAGCCGAGTCGCCAAAGCGGCACTGATCTCAGCGGTACCCCCGCTCATGGTGAAAACAGAGGCCAATCCCGATGGCTTGCCCATTGAGGTGTTTGACGGTCTGCGGGAGGGCTCCATCGCCGATCGCTCACAGCTCTATCGCGACCTGGCTAGCGGCCCCTTCTTTGGATTTAATCGTCCTGGGGCCAAGGTTTCCCAGGGCATGATTGACTGGTTCTGGCTCCAGGGCATGCAGGCGGGACACAAGAACGCGTTCGACAGTATCAAAGCCTTTTCTGAAACCGATTTCACCGAAGATCTGAAGAAGTTCGACGTGCCCACACTTATCCTCCACGGTGACGATGACCAGATTGTGCCGATTGGAGCCGCTGCGATCGCTGCCGCCAAGCTGGTGAAGCATTCCACCCTGAAAATTTATCCTGGCGCACCCCACGGTCTGACCGACACGCACAAAGAACAACTCAACAACGACCTTCTATCGTTCCTCAAAGACTGATGCCGGACGTTGCGGTGAGACATCGTTCTCAAAAGAAACGAACCCCAGTGTAAGTACGGGCAATTATTCGCCGCAGGCATTGGGGACTGTATTCAAAAAAATTCAACTTTAGGAGTAGAACCCATGAGATTAAAGCCGATCAATCAGCAAGTAGTCGCCATCGTTGGCGCTTCCAGTGGAATTGGCAGAGAGACTGCCCTGCGGTTTGCCAAAAAAGGAGCAAAGGTTGTTGTTGCTGCTCGTAGCGAGTTTGGGTTGGCAACGTTGGTGAATCAGATTAAAGAGTTGGGCGGAGACGCGATCGCCGTCACTGCCGATGTCAGCGAATTTGAACAGGTGAAAGCGATCGCCGATCAGGCCATTGCCACTTACGGGCGACTCGATACCTGGGTACATGTCTCTGGAACCAGCGTTGTTGCACCGTTTGACCAAGTCACACCGGAAGAATTTAGAAGAGTCATTGACGTCAACCTAAATGGGCAGGCCTATGGCGCGATGGTGGCTTTACCACACCTCAAACAGGGCGGCGGCGCACTCATTCATGTTTCCTCGTTAGCGGCGAGGGTGCCGTTTCCCCTGCAAAGTCCCTATGCAGCTTCCAAGCATGGCATAGCAGGCTTTTTAGACTCTCTGCGAATTGAATTGCAGCACCAAAAACAGCCGATCAGCGTCACGAATGTGATGCCCGCCATCACGAATACTCCCATTTTCAACAAAATTCGGACAAAGATGGGCGTAAAGCCGGCTGGGTTACCGCCCTACAACAAACCCAGCACCGTTGCCGATGCCATTCTATATGTGGCTGAGCATCCTACCCGCGACTTTGTTGTAGGTGATATAGGGCGAGTATTAGAGATGCTGCAACGCATTGCCCCGGCAATTGTCGATCGCTTATTTCTTCAGGTTGGCTTTACTGCTCAACTGACCGGTGGGCCACAATCGCCAGATGCACCCGACAACCTATATGCTCCGCTCTCTGGCTACGACGTTGTAGAGGGCGACTTTGGCAAGTTGAGCGTACCCAGCTTCACGGATTGGCTCGATCGCAATCCACCTATCAAATGGAGCGCAATCACAGTAACTGCTGCCAGCGGATTGATTGCCATGCTGGGAGGCATTTCAGGTTAAAGACCGTGTTGTTATGGTGTCGCAACCAAGCATGGCGTGACGGTTGATTCCACGTTAGTCCATACGGTTGCGATCGACTAACTTAAACCAATGGCACGTTTTAATTTTCCCTTATTTGCAACTCGACACAAACAGTATTTTGGAGAGAACAATTGTGAAAGATTACAGGTCGATGGGGCTTGAAGGCATACTTCAAGAAGCTTACACAGTTAAAATTAGCGAGTATATTAGCAGCGGCTGGAACACATTCAAGAAAAATCCTGTTGAGTTTGCTGGCTTTACACTTGTGTTTTTCTTGATTAATGTTGCGATCGCCAGAGTTAGCCAGTCCATTACTCTCGAAGGGTTCATCAGCCTCTTCATTTCTGCTCCCTTAAATGCAGGATTTTTAATCGTGGCATTTAAGCTTCTGAAAAATCGCGCTACAACGTTTGGTGATTTCTTCAGGGGGTTCAATAACTACCTGCCGCTTCTCCTGGTCAGCCTCGTTTCTAGCCTAATGATTGGCATTGGGTTATTACTGTTCCTCGTTCCTGGTATTTACCTCGCAGTCGCCTATATCTTTGCACTGCCCTTAGTACTCGAAAGAAAGATGAATTTCTGGGTTGGAATGGAGTTTAGCCGCAAGCTAGTCTCTAAGAATTGGTTGTCTTTCCTGAGTTTTTCTTTTGTGTTGTTACTACTAAATCTAGCGGGTGTTTTGCTGCTAGGTGTGGGCCTGCTCGTGACGATTCCGGTCAGTGCTTGTGCGATCGCTGCCGCCTATGAAGATATTGTGGGCTTAGCACCTAGCAGTTCTGATTTTGAAGGCGGGGTTAGTGCATAAGTGCTTTGGCTAGGCAAATCTGCTTAAAGAAGGCGAATGTTTTTTGACCAATCGCCTTCTTTATCTACACCACTCGATGGCAGATTTCAATTTTCTCTTACTGTCAGTTCAATGCCAATAATGGTAGAAAAGCTATGAACGTTAATTCGCAGACTGATGTTTTTGATGTCATCATCGTTGGTGGTGGCCCAGCAGGTTTGACTGCCGCCTTGATGCTCGGACGAGCCTGCAAGCGGGTCTTGGTCTGTGATGCTGGAAGGCCACGCAATCAAGTTGCTCATGCCGCCCATGGTTTCTTTTCTAGAGATGGAATTTCACCTACAGAACTGCTGCAAATTGGACGAGAGCAACTGCAGCCGTATGAGGAGGTTGAAATTCAAGTGGGCGAAGTGGTCGATGCTCAAAAACTAGGCGATCGCTTTCAAGTGACCCTGAGTAATGGCAACCAGTTTGTCAGTCGCAAGCTACTGCTGGCTACGGGTATGAAAGATTCACTTCCGGCAATTGACGGGTTTGCAGAACTCTGGGGTAGCAGTATTTTCCACTGTCCTTACTGTCATGGGTGGGAAGTGCGAGGTCAGCCTTTAGCAATCTATGGCAAAGGCAAGATCGCACTTGAAATGACATTCATGCTGACCAGCTGGAGCCGCGATTTAGTGATCTGTTCAGATGGTCCTGCTGAATTAACCTATGAGCAACGACAGCAGTTGTCAAATTGGGGAGTTCAGCTCCGCGAAGAAAAAATTGCCCGACTCGAATATCAAGACGACAAACTGACAGGAATCGTCTTCACAAACAATGAGGTGCTGCCCCGTCGCGGTATATTGCTGCGCCCTCCATCTCATCAGCACAGCTATCTAGCCACAAAGTTAGGCTATATCCCTGGCAGCGATGACATTGTACAAGTGGATGAGAGTAAGCAAACCTCGATTCCAGGGCTCTATGCGGTGGGCGATATGTCTAGCCCTTATTCACAGATCGCCGTAGCTGTCGCAAGTGGGACGCTCGCTGCTGTTTCTATCAATCACACTTTGACTGAAGAAAATTTGGTTCATCTCAGCTTATCTCAGTGCTTAACGCAGGGAACTTGAGTGTTCTGAATTGGGGTCCCGCTGAATAATGGGACCAACGGACAAGCACTAAGCCCTCTTTCGATAGCGAGAAAACAAACATGAACGTGCCTCCCCTTAGAAGCGGCAGCCGCTTGCTTTTGATCGCCGGACTCTTTTTAGGAACCACTCTAATCACTTCATTAGGAGCTGTCATGAACACCACAAGCGCACAAAACATCAAACCCACCATCGTTCTCGTTCACGGTGCATTCGCCGAGTCGTCTAGCTGGAATGGCGTCTTGACCCAGCTCAACGAGAAAGGTTACCCAACCGTTGCTGTAGCCAATCCTCTACGCAGCGTGAAGAGCGATGCGGACTATGTTGCCAGTGTCCTCAAGAGCATCGAGGGGCCCACAGTGTTGGTCGGACACTCCTATGGCGGTGCCGTCATCACTAACGTGGTCGGCAACGAGAATGTGAAGGCACTCGTCTACGTTGCGGCTTTTGCCCCAGATGCCGGTGAGACGGCCGTCGAACTCTCAGGACGTTATCCTGGCAGCACCCTCGGGCCTGCGCTAGCACCACCCGTTGCCACTCCGGATGGCGGCAACGATCTCTATATTCAGCAAGACAAGTTCCACGCTCAGTTTGCGGCGGATGTGCCGGCCGCCGCTGCACAGCTAATGGCTAGCACCCAGCGACCGATCACAGAAGCTGCTCTTAACGAAGCCTCGGGTACACCGGCTTGGCAGTCCATCCCGTCCTGGTTCATCTATGGCGATCGCGACTTGAATATTCCGGCAGCCGCCCTCGCGTTCATGGCGGAGCGCGCCAACTCCAAGGAAACGGTGGTCGTCAGTGGCGCATCCCATGTCGTGATGGTTTCTCATCCAGATGCCGTCGCCAGACTCATAGAGCACGCTGTAACAGCTGAGTAGAGAAAGTAGCAGATCAATGGTTAAGGCTGTTTCACCTTAATCATTGACCTATTTTGCAATCCACCCCAAACAGGTACCACGATGAATGTTTTAGTAATTGGAGCAGCGGGCAAGACGGGAAGACAGGTAGTAGACCAGGCCGTTGCCGCTGGCCACAGCGTGACGGCCTTTGTCCGCGATAGTGCCCGATACAACGCTCCACCCAATGTTCGTGTTCTCACTGGGGATGCAACCGATCAAGCGACAATAGCCCACGCAACAGCCGGTCAGGACGCTGTGATCGATACCGTCGGCGGCAAAACACCGTGGCGGAAGACGGCGATCGAACAACAGGTTGCTCGCGCCGTCGTCGCAGCCGCCAAGCAGCACGGCACAAGCCGAATCATCGCGATCTCAGCGCTAGGCGTGGGAGACAGCAAGGCGCAGGCATCACTACCGTTCAGGCTTTTGTTGCTGCCCACCTTCCTGCGTGGCTCTACAGCAGATAAGACAGCCATGGAGCAGGCGATCGCCCAGGCGGAAGTTCCTTATGTGCTAGTTCGACCTGCCGTGTTGAACGACCAGCCAGCTGTCGGCTCCGTGCGCGTGCTCGCAGGCGTAGAGAAGGGCCGACAGATAAGCCGCGCCGATCTGGCTGCGTTTGTCGTCGAGCAGCTGGTTACAGACACCTATGTGAATCGGGCCGTCACAATTGCCAATCGCTAACGTAGTGTGCTCATTGGCAACGATGTGGATGCGCTGAAGTGTACTGCAAATAGTTTGACAACGATTGCTCGTGGTTTAGGCAAAAAAGACGTGGTGCCCGCTTTGGCTTAAGACCGGTAGATGTACGGCGCTTCTAACTCACCAGGCTGGCCATAGTAGGGCGCCAGATATAGGTCGATGGCTAAGCAACGGAGATGATTCACGATGTCTGGCAGCGAACAGCTCGAGAAGGCTACGTTCAGATGCTTCTCTGCAGTGGCCATATCCTCAAGTTGTCTAGGTGGCTAATGAAGGTAGTTGCCTATGAGCACCTCCGTCAGTTGCTGGGCGGTATGCTCATGCTGTCATAACGACTCGCCGCCGACAGCAACACTTCATACAGTAAGACGCTTACAAGACAGCAAATATTGCTCAGTCTAGTTGTCCCGCGCCGCAACCCATCAACGACAAAATGGGCATTTCAGCGATTTCTAATCCATGAAAACTCGTTGGGTTTGGCAACTGGCACACAGGACTGTAGTCCCGATTTAGGCCAAAATTTTGGTCTACTGGCACACAGGTATTTTTACTCAGCCTCTCGACCGCCTTTTAGACTGAGCTTGAGACAGGTTTCAAGGTGCCATCGGGTGATGGTGGCCACGTAGCGCTCGCGCTGTTGCCATGAAGGATAGGGTATCGGTTACCAGTAGTGAATGGGCCACGCCTTATACTGATGTTCTACGCCTAACGCTCAACAGCAAAACAGAATGTAGTAAACGACTGCTTCAGTAAGCTTTGTAAATCATATAAAACAGATTATAAGGTATCTATAAAACGACAAAGTTGTTCAATCTATTGGCCCATGCTAAAAATACTAAAAGAGCTTGAGTTGATGATTTCAAGAAAGTTAACCAATTTCCTTCAGACAATCACGATCGCTGAAACCCCTGCACCTCAAGGGTTTCAGCGATTTTTGACGGGTTGACATATAGCAAATATTCAGACCTCTACAATCCTTGTCTGATGGGTAATTTTATTTTAGAAAATTATGTACTGGACTAAAATTGGACTTACAATTAGTTCATGTATACTATTAGCTCCAAACATTGCTTCTATGGCTTATTTTGCAGATCTCTTACTAACTAGTGATATATGCTTGACGGGCTCAGCAATCTCCAGCACTGCGATCGCCTAACCAAGCGCTATCAGAGTAACTCAACCAGAGTAGAAGAGAATACAAGGCTGCCCAACAATACGGCTAATTTAGTTGTAATGCGAAGTTAAGGCTTAAGCGCTCTTTGGTAAAAACTGGGGAGTGCTCCCTTTTATTCCTGGGTTAGCCATTGCGTTTGGTGTTGGAAGCAATCGACCCCGCGAGTAGTTCATCTCAGAGTGACAGTTGGTTAGCGGTGGTACGGATTAATCGGGTCAACAGAGTTAACTCAGCCAAGGGCTGATATTCAGCGGTTTGGCATTCTCAAAAAGAGGGATCTATTCTCAATAAGCATGCCTGCTTTTGCGTAGATTCGCCGAAACCATTGATATCTCGATAAACTTAACTTGCTGAAATCCCAAAAAGAGCAAGTCAGAGTTTGCAAGGCTAATTTGGATCCAATTTTTAGGTGAGTCAGTGCCAAAGCAAAATCGCCACGACCAGGCGGAAATTTGGTCGGCGGATCAGTTCGAGCAGGTGATGGGGGAACTCAGCCCTAAAATGCGATCGCTCTTCTCGATCTGCTACTACACCGGCTGCCGAGTCAGTGAAGCGCGGCAGCTGCGGGCGGAGGATGTGGTAGGGAATACCCTGGTGCTGCGTAAGGCAACCACGAAAACGAAGCGCACGCGAGCGGTGCCGATTCATCCCAAGCTGAAGGCGGTGCTGGAAGCGGCAGAGTTACCGAGTCGGGGGTATCTGTTTCCCGGGCGAGATGGGCAGGGGCCGATTACGCGGCAGGCCTGTGATGCAGCGCTGCGGAAGGCGTGTGGCCTCTTAGGTCTGCGCGGCTACAGCACTCACAGCAACCGACGCACCTGGGCAACTCGGTTAGATAAGGCAGGGGTGCGGCTGAAGGCGATCCAAGACCTAGGCGGATGGTCGTCGATGGCGGCGCTGCAGCGATATCTTGATGTGTCGGAGGAGGAAAAGGTGGATGCGATCGCGCAGCTGTAATAACCACAGTCTTCAGAGCTCCAATGCACTACCCTACGGATAGAAGGCATCGAGTTGCTCTTTGAACCAGGCTAATAATCGGGGGCTCAAGCAAATAGAAGTTTTGCTGAACGTCTCTACGGTCTGTGCTGAATCTTGCCTTGTTAGGCAGTGTACCTGAGGATTTGGCGAGGTGAACGATCCGCACGTTGAGTGGCTAAACTACGAATTTCGGGTAGATACAAGCCAAGTACAATTTGACAACCCACCACCTTTGGAAAGCGATTACGATGCTTTTCGCCTCCATCTGGAGGCGGACACCCTTACCGTCGAGTTGAAGCAGCACTTCGCTACGGTGGAGTCCGCACGGCAAGTTGTCGAGCCATTTTTGAAAGACTGGATGATCTATTCAGCCATTGAAATGGATCGGGATGCCATCGAATTTTGCTTCAATGAGGCCAATATCATCGACAGAAGCCCTTCACCACAGGTAGCCGATCACATCGCTTGTCAAATTGGAATAATGCTAGGACCAATTTCGATGCAGGCAACTGGGATTTGCCTCCCTCCTACCCGACAAGTGTACCCTCAGCCACCGACGAGGTTTAAGGCAAGTCTTGACGTCGGTACAATGTGGCAGCGTTATCAAAACCACATTGAGGGGAAAGAAAGCTATCAGTCTCTTGGGTATTTTTGCCTTAGCCTTATGCAGTGGAGTACAGGAGCTGATAAAGGTGCCAGGGGGGAAGCGTCAAGGGTCTACAAGATTGATCGGGAAGTCCTGGATAAGCTTGGCGAACTGACCTCAGAGAGGGGCACCCCACTCGACGCCCGGAAACTCGAATCACGTTCGATACTAGTCCCTCTGTCAGACTCCGAGAAGCAGTGGATTCGGGCAACTGTTAAAGTACTGATTCGAAGAAAAGGTGAGTACGACTTCGAACCCTCCTCTGCATCGGCGTTGGAGGAAGTAACAATGGATGGTTTGCCTTCTCTATGAGAATTTTTACTCTGTCGTGTAACCTCGCGCTGCAGCGGACCCAACCTGCTAGCGCGTTCATCGGTTATTCGAATGGTTTCCTTCATCGGGCCGGGCCGCGCTTAAAATTCCTTTGTACCAAGTTGAATTGGTCTTCCAAAGTATGAATCTGTCTCTTGATGGCTCTTAATCCTTGAATACTAAAGCCCATGAGAATCGGCTAAGTTTAGCGGCTCGCAAACGGGATCGCCCATGCCCACAAACAGTGCGATTTTGAGCTCAGATTAACTGCCAATGGTTGGGCCGTCATGCTCACATTAAATGACAATGGGTTCAGATTATTTGCAAACCGCTCGCAAACGGTACGTTCGGCTAAGATTAACTGACAATGGCTCGAAAGCCTTTTATAGAGGGCGATTTGGCAGCTAAATCTCTAGCTAACTAGCTGCGTAGGTTGGCAACCGGTCGAGAGCCGCTGAAAGCCTTTTCATATAAGGCTTTCAGCGTTAAACCGAATGAAAATTTACACAAAAAGAGCAGTGTAATTACATTCATTACTCTCAGGCGATCTCTTTGTTAGGAAGAAAGACCGGTGCACGAATACCTGTTTAATAAGTCATGAGCAAATGTACTCTGTGCCAGTAGAACTGAAAAATGGACTTGATTTGGCCTGTTCTGCTCTGTGACAGTTGTCTCAAAGCCTGATCTTGCTGTTCTATCTAGAAGTCGCAGTCAAAGCTCTCGACTGGCTTAGATGCCTTATGCAGAGATGGTTTGCAATGATACCAGCTATGGAGTGGTTGCGGCGCGGGACAACTAGCCTAGGCCACTTTTCGTCCTGCCCCGGCTATCGCACCCACATGCTGAGCACCATAAGCCCAGCACCGGCGATCACTATCGGGTCATGAGTTGTCCAAATTGTGGAGGCGGTGGACGCCAGAGCGGAGGGAATTGCAGCGCTAGGTAGCCTTGAGGTCGAGGCTGTGGAAGCGATCGACCGGCCTCAAGACGGAAGGCGGTAAGCGCATCGTGGCACAGAATGCTGTTAAGCATGGACAGCGATCGCAAGCGGCTATTGAGCGCCGGCAGCAATTGAATACCGCATTGAGAGAGCTCAGAGGGTTGCTCGATGGCCTAAGTAGTTAGGCTACGGTTAGCCCCGGTACAAATGCCCCATGCCCCCAGGGAGAGTTTCAAGGCCGCCGCCAAGGCAGCGGCAGTCATTGAGCAATCATCATTTAGAGGCAGGTTATGGAAGCGGCAAAAATCTACGATCAGGCACTTCAACTTTGGGGTGCAGAGGCAGTGGTCGCGATCGCCCTTTGCGAGGCAGCTGAACTAACGGCTGCAATCATTAAGAACGAATTTCAGGGGCGCGACGACCTCTCTGTCATGGAGAAGGTCGTCGATGTTTCAATTATGTCGGAGCAACTGGGTCTAATCTGCAGCCCAGCCACTGCTCTACTCTTGCCAGAAGGCGCGACACCCACGCTTTTGCTGACCAAGGCCATGAGCATCTTCGCTCAGCCTGACCTATCCAATTCGGCGAGCCTCCAAGAGGCTCTTCGCAGCCTCCGGGGTGCGTGCGACATCTTATGGCCCGGCCGCGAATCCACTGAAGACTTTCAGCAGATGAAAGAAGATAAACTGGGCCGCCTTTATCAAAAAGTTTGCGCTGAAACCAACCGGCAGGCACTGGGGATTGCCGAGCAGTCAACCACATCTGAGAATCATTCAGGTGTAGCTTTCACCGAAAACTTAGACACATTGCCGCTCCAGCTGCAAAAAACTGGTGCCTAGCCAGCCAGTTTTTCCGCAATGGATAGTGTCAGCCACAGCACCAGCGGCAATTGAAACTCCCGTAGCGACTCCCGAGTCCACTGAAGCGAAAATAAAAGGCTGCCCAGTGGTGAGCTGCTATGGGCAAGGCTGGAGCGATTGCCAGGGTCTGACGCTGTGCAATGCAGCCGGAGGGTAACCGGTCCATAGCGACTTTACTGGCTACGCTGAGGCCGCAATCGCCCTGAGGCAACCCCGTGCTGCGCTTGATGCTGCAAAGACGGCACTGCTGTGGAATGTGCGCCAGTTCTGTGATGATTTTTAGACTCAGATCTTGCACCTTCCCAGAGCAGAAAGTGTAGCTTTGCTCAGTAGATGGTAATGGGTATCGAGATTGACAGCGTGTTCTTTAAGCAGCAGATATTCAAAGGGAAACAGGGTCATCAGGCGATCAAAGCGGCTACTCTGGCTCAAATCATCCAAATAAGTTGAACAATCGAGTTCTACTGCCTGCGCAGCCCGAAAACCAAAATGCTCCTGCTAATATTGCACCAGCAATATTTGAGGTGGGCCGATCACAATCCCAGTAGCTTGTCGCCCAGCACCGCCAGATGTTTTCAAGGTTCTTCCTGGCAAATTTTATCAAAGGATGTTTTAGTTGCTTCACTGCTGCCGTCTTGCAGAGAATATGTCTGCGTATTGGAATAGGCTGCCCAGCTTGCCGTTGCTGGGCAATTCAAAATCAGCGCATCGCGATCGCCGCTCACGTCTTGAGCAAACAAGTCGGAAAGCGAATTGCCTTGGAAAAACTCAAACGTGGGTGGTGCATTTATAGTGAGCATTAAGCCGTCGCCAGCGGTTATTCTTTGTAGGTAAAAGAAAGAGGCTGCTGAAGGTCTTCGCTCATATAAGCAACCGCCATATCCTGGGAATTATAGGCCCAGCCAATGCGCCCCTCCCGATCGAGCAAAATGCAGCCCGCTTCTCCTTCCACCCGGCTGACTAACATCTTGATTGCCTGCTGAGCGGCTTCATCGGGATGAGTTCCCGCCCCTAAGGCATCGACCGCTGTTTTTGCTAGCACGACAGGAACGATCGACTCACCATCGCCGGTAGTTGAGCAAGCGCCCATCGTATTATCGGCATACAGTCCGGACCCGACTAAAGCACTATCCCCCACTCGCCCTTGCGGTTGTCCAGATACACCGCCCGTAGAGGTGCCAGCTACCAGATTGCCGTTGCTGTCCAGTGCCACACAACCCACGGTATTAGGACGATCCAGAACCTCAGCTTCCTCCTTCCACTCCTGGTACTGTTCTTCGTTGATCAACTCATTCTTGGGGCACATTTCCAGTCCGTGTTCTAGCGCAAATCGTTCGCCGCTGCGAGCCACCAGCAACCGAGGTTTTTCCTCCATAATGGTGCGGGCAGCAGAAATGGGATGGCGAACCCCCTGAATCGCTGCAACCGCACCCCACCCCAGATTTGCTCCTTCCATGATTGCCGCATCGACTTCCACCTCACCGTCGCTATTCAGGGTAGAACCGAAACCGGCATTAAATGTCGGGTCAGACTCTAGCACACAAATCGCGGCTTCTACGGCTGCGGCTGCACTTCCCCGAGCGCGAAGCACTTTCCAGCCTGCTTCAACGGCTGCTACACATCCGGCATGGTTTGCTGCTGCTTTGTCTGGCGAAATAGTTTTTGCGCCACCATGAACAATGATGACCGGCTTTGTGGAATTCATAGGTTTTCTCACACAATATCTTTTGCAATCAACCGTGAATGACAGTCATTTCTGAAAGAAAAATACTTCGCATCAGATTTGCTGAACGTTCAGTTCTAATTGATATTGAAGGCTAAAAGAGAATAGTCTTCTATGTAAAATTAACAACAGTTTCTTCAAAATATTTCTATCCTGGGAGTTACCTAGAGTTTGTAGGAGGATGAAATGACGTGAAGGGGCCTCAAAAACTTCTCCCTCAATTAACGAACTATTAAGCGTATTACGCAGGAGAGCCAAGAGGAATCGGCGCTCATCATGCCCTACATCAACTGGGAACACTGCTCAACGACTCACTGACGAGGGCACCATAGGCAGGCAGCGGGCAGGAGTCCTGAATTGTAGAGCACCCTTAGACTAAACCCTCACCATCACCGCTGGCCATGTAGGGGGTAGGTCTAGTGACGGCGATCGCTCTTTTCTAGTCTGAGCTGAGCTCGCCATCCAATAATGCAGCTGTGTAGGTAGCGAATCTCGGCAGGCACTACCCTACCGTCTCGTCCATCCCTTAGCTTTTTCTGCCTTCATGCGAGCGTATTGGGATGACACGACCAATAGTCGGACTCCGTAGGGAATCTGACTATTGGTGCTAACTGCGCAGGCGATCAATCGCTTGTCCTAAAGAAGATGTGTTTGCGAAATATTAAGCCAAAATATTATATATTTCAGGCAAAATATTTGTCGCATAGCAAAAGTCTAAAAGCTTTTGTTTGAAGTCTAGCTTAATTTTTTCCCTACCTACCCCTTGGCGCACTTTTCCCTCATCCTATTGAGAGATGCACACCCTTAATCTGCTCCCTACAGTGCTGGCTTAATGGGTATGCCGCTTTATCTAAGGTTCTACAGAGTTAAACCGCATTTGTTTGGTCTATGCCCACGCTCCCAGCTTCAATTTTCCTACGCGCATAATCCAGACTCAACCAACGATTAGGAAAGACCATGGCCACTAAATTTCCAAAATTTAGCCAGGACCTGGCCCAAGATCCGACTACGCGTCGGCTTTGGTACGGGATTGCGACGGCCCACGACTTTGAAAGCCACGATGGCATGACCGAGGAGACGCTGCATCAAAAGATCTTCGCCTCCCACTTCGGCCATGTGGCGATCATTTTTCTGTGGACTTCGGGCAACTTGTTCCACGTTGCCTGGCAAGGTAATTTTGAACAGTGGATTAAAGATCCACTCCACATTCATCCGATCGCCCATGCGATCTGGGATCCCCATTTTGGTCAAGCGGCGGTGGATGCGTTCACCCGCGAAGGGGCTGTCAACCCGGTTAACGTGGCATATTCAGGGGTGTATCATTGGTGGTACACCATCGGCATGCGCACGAATAACGACCTCTACATGGGGGCGGTATTTTTGCTGCTGCTAGCCGCTCTATTTTTGTTTGCCGGCTGGCTACACCTACAGCCCAGGTTTCGCCCTAGCTTGTCCTGGTTTAAGAATGCAGAATCGCGCTTAAACCACCATATAGCTGGGCTGTTTGGGGTGAGTTCTCTGGCTTGGGCCGGGCACCTGATTCATGTGGCCATTCCTGAATCGCGCGGGCAGCACGTGGGATGGAACAATTTTCTCACCACGCCCCCTCACCCTGCCGGGTTGAAAGCCTTTTTTAGCGGCGATTGGGCTGCCTATGCCCAAAACCCTGACACGGCAGACCATATGTTTGGCACCGCCCAGGGTTCGGGGACGGCGATCTTGACCTTCCTAGGTGGTTTTCATCCCCAAACCGACTCGCTGTGGCTGACGGATATGGCCCATCACCACTTGGCGATCGCGGTCATCTTCATCATTGCGGGGCACATGTACCGCACCAACTTTGGCATTGGCCACAGCATTAAGGAGATTCTCTATGCCCACAAGCCCCCCAATGGGGCGCTTGGTGAAGGGCACCGAGGTCTCTATGACACCATCAACAATTCTCTACACTTTCAGCTTTCTTTGGCTTTGGCAGCGTTAGGCACCGTAACCTCGTTGGTGGCCCAGCACCAGTACTCGATGCCGCCCTACGCCTTTATGGCCAAAGACTACACCACCCAGGCGGCACTCTATACCCATCACCAGTACATTGCTGGCTTTTTGATGGTAGGAGCCTTTGCCCACGCGGCCATTTTCTGGGTGCGCGACTACGATCCTGAGGCCAACCGTAACAACGTGCTGGCCCGGTTAATCGAGCATAAGGAAGCAATTATTTCGCACTTGAGCTGGGTATCGCTGTTTTTAGGGTTCCACACCCTAGGTCTGTACGTGCACAACGACGTGGTGGTGGCCTTTGGCACCCCCGAAAAGCAAATTTTAGTTGAGCCAGTCTTTGCTCAGTGGATTCAGGCTTCTCACGGCAAGCTGCTGTACGGCATGAACACGCTGTTGTCTAACCCTGACAGCGTGACTCAAACCGCCAATGCCCTTTATCTGCCGGGCTGGCTTGACGCTATCAACAACACCAAAAACTCGCTGTTTTTGACCATTGGTCCCGGAGACTTTTTGGTGCACCATGCGATCGCCCTAGGGTTGCACACCACCACCTTAATTTGCGTCAAGGGTGCCCTCGATGCCCGGGGTACCAAGCTCATGCCCGACAAAAAAGACTTTGGCTTTAGCTTCCCCTGTGATGGGCCAGGTCGGGGCGGTACTTGCCAAACTTCGGGTTGGCAGCAATCCTTCTTCCTGGCGATGTTCTGGATGCTCAACACCCTGGGCTGGGTCACCTTCTACTGGCACTGGAAACATCTGGCCCTGTGGTCGGGCAACATAGCGCAGTTCAACGAAAACTCAACCTATTTGATGGGCTGGTTTCGAGATTATCTGTGGCTTAACTCAGCGCAGGTGATTAACGGCTACAACCCCTACGGCATGAACGATATAGCCGTTTGGTCTTGGATGTTTCTATTCGGTCACCTGGTGTGGGCCACCGGGTTTATGTTCTTGATCTCGTGGCGGGGCTACTGGCAAGAGCTGATTGAAACCCTGGTTTGGGCTCACGAACGCACCCCCCTAGCAAACCTAGTGCGCTGGAAAGACAAGCCTGTTGCTATGTCGATTGTCCAGGGTTGGTTAGTTGGTGTAGCCCACTTTACTGTCGGTTATGTTCTCACCTACGCTGCCTTTTTGATTGCCAGTACAGCCTCACGATTTGGCTGACGACGACTCACCGAATTTAAAGCTTTCTCACGTAAAGTTGCCATGAATCATAAAACTTAATCGTGAGAAATTGCGCAGTTAGAAGGGACTAACTGCGCTTTTTTTACGCGTCAAAAACTAGGTTATGACCTTTGACCGTTGAGGATTGCTCTGAAAAGGTAAAGCATGGATCAAAGCATTACTGTAACAGCCTTAAACGGGGCTGATTAGAAGTGACAGAGCAATGTACTTATAGAAGCATCGGTTTTCCCTAGGGAGGAGCAGGCCGAGCAAGCTATTCGAGCCCTAGAATCATCCGGCTTTCCGATGGGTCAGATCTCAATTCTGACTAAGCAGTTGGCAGATGATGTGGTGGCGGGGGCGCGGTGATAGCGGCAGGCTACGTTGGTGCGGCTCTGGCTACGTTGGCCCCTGCCCCTTGTCCAGCGGCCTTGGCAACATCAAACCATCAAAGATAGGTTACGTCCCCTGGGCGTTCCAAAATATCAGGCTGGAGCCTTTAGCGATCGCTTAATTGGTGGCAATTTTTTGGTGATTGTCGATGGCAGCTAGGAGGAAGTGAGCCAAGCTGAGTCGGTTTTAGCTAGCCACAGCATTCAAACAGGGAATATCTATTCCATGCCGCAGTCTGAAGTCAGTTCTGAGTAGCCGACTTTAAATAGAAAGAACGATTTCGTCAGTGCCGACCAGGGGCCTTTTGATTAATTAGGCGCTCGCCTAAACATGATCTATCCCTTTTTGATGAGGATGTCCTAGATCCTCATTTCTAGACTAAAGGCAACGACCTAAGCAAAGCCTTTTTAATGCGGTTTTAGCCTTCCTCGACAAGTCGTGACTGTGCTCGCATCTTTTTACGACAGCAAAATCCCTTTGCTGCGTTAGGCCAATGGTTCTTTGAGCAGTAGGCAAAACGATGGCTCTCTTACTGGTAGACCTCGACGGCACAATCCGAAAGCCCCTGAGTGAGGAGCAGTATTCTCAGCATCCCAAAGATCAGGCCATCATTGCTGGAGCTGATCGCGCATTGCAGTCCTACCCCGAAAATTGGATTATTGTTGGCATTACGAACCAGGGCGGGGTTGCGGCAGGACATAAGTCGATGCAAACCTGCGTCGAAGAACAGCAATACACCCTGGAGCTATTTCCCCAGGTCAAAGAAATTTACTTTTGCCCCGACTTTGCCGGCAAAAAGTGTTTTCGAGTGACGGCTCACAATGCCCATAACCATAGTAAAACTCATTGGTCAGGGCAGTTCCGAAAACCGGGGGCCGGCATGCTGCTGCTGGCGATCGCCCGGCATCAGCAGAGCGCTCAAAATACCTGTTACGTGGGTGATCGCCCCGAAGACGAGACAGCGGCCCAACGCGCTAAAGTACAGTTTCAATGGGCAGAAGATTGGATTAAGCAGCGCCAATCCATTAGCGAGCGTTTTTAACGAGCGTTGTTGTAGCCATCACTAGAACAGTTAGGCCATTTTGTGTTCTCCTAGAACGATGGCTATTCACCACTGTGATATCCCAGTCACTGAAACAAGCTCTCGCAGATCATCAAAAGCTCTGATCCGCTGTAAGGTAGGCACTGCCCACCAGCCTCAATTTAGTGACTTTCCACCCTGCCAATAATAAGTCTGCTCACTTGCAAGGTAGCCTTTGTCAGAAATCATGGGAGCAACAAAAAAACAGGTTGAAAGAGTGAATATAAACCTTATTCTCTAGCCTTTAACTGCGGTTAGCCCACCTGCGAATCGGTGCATAAATAACTGAATTCAAATATGCCTCAAGAAAGACGGGGTTAGCCCTTGCAGCGCTTAGACTCATATGCACTGAGTGGTTTTATTTTTTGACCAAACAGTTCAAATTAAGTATTGCCAAGCCTGTAAATTGGGCACAGCATAAATTTATTTGACTGTAAGTTACATAAATAAAATTATCAGTTTTGGCCCGATTGGGAGTCCCCGCTACATTCTCCAAAGCGGAATATTTTGCGATAAAAACTAACACAAGGGATAGGGCAATGGTTTTTAACAGTAACCCGAATCAACTCAATTATTTAGAGGATCATGAGCGGGTGGCCTTCCCCAGCGATCGCCCCACAGTTACCCAAGAGCTCGCCGAAAACGTCATTTTGACCACGGTAGACGACCTGTATAACTGGGTGCGGCTATCGAGCCTCTTTCCCCTCTTATACGGCACCGCCTGCTGCTTTATTGAGTTTGCGGCCCTAATTGGCTCTCGATTTGATTTCGATCGCTTTGGCCTATTGCCCCGTGCTAGCCCCCGACAGGCCGATTTGATTATTTTGGCTGGCACCCTAAACATGAAAATGTCGGCCGCTACTCGACGGCTGTACGACCAGATGCCGGAACCCAAATACGTAATTGCTATGGGGGCCTGCATGATTACCGGCGGCATGTTTAGCGCCGATTCGCCCACAGCAGTGCGAGGAGCCGATAAAGTTCTGCCCATCGACGTCTATATCCCTGGTTGCCCCCCCCGACCCGAGGCCATTATCGACGCCATTATCAAGCTGCGCAAAAAGATTTCCCAAGAGTCTTTGCAGGATCGGGGCATGCAGCAACAGACAAATCGTTTCTACACCGTCAGCCACAAAATGAAGCTTATTCCCGAAGTTCATCAGGGGGACTACGTGCGGGCTGAGTTTCGCCAAAAACCGCCCTTAGAGCTGGCCCAAGAGCAGGGTATACCGCTGCCAGAGCTGCTCCAGCAGATGGAACCCGACAAAACTAGAGAAAGCTGGTAAGGGAAACCCATGACATACAGCAAAAGCATCGAAACCCGCACCGAACCCATGACCATCAACATGGGGCCGCATCATCCCTCCACTCACGGAGTGCTGCGCATGATCGTCACCCTCGATGGTGAAGACGTGCTGGACTGTGAACCCGTAATTGGCTATCTCCACCGGGGCATGGAGAAAATTGCCGAAAACCGTACCCCCACCATGTACATTCCCTACGTGAGTCGGTGGGACTACGCCGAGGGCATGTTCAATGAAGCAGTGACGGTGAATGTATTCGAGCAACTGGCTGACATCGAAATTCCCAAGCGGGCCAGCTATATCCGCATGATTATGCTGGAGCTCAACCGCATTGCCAACCACCTGCTGTGGCTTGGCCCTTTTCTGGCCGACGTGGGGGCACAAACTCCCTTTTTCTATATCTTTCGAGAGCGAGAGATGATCTACGACCTGTGGGAAGCCGCTACCGGCTACCGCATGGTCAACAACAACTACTTTCGCATTGGCGGCGTGGCCGCCGACCTACCCTACGGCTGGACCGACAAGTGTCGCGATTTCTGCAACTACTTTTTGCCCAAGGTCGATGAGTACGAGCGTCTAATTACCAACAACCCCATTTTTCGGCGGCGCGTCGAGGGGCTCGGGGTAATTTCTCGCGAAGATGCCATTAACTGGGGGCTATCAGGGCCCATGCTGCGGGCCTCTGGAGTAAAGTGGGACCTGCGCAAGGTCGACCACTACGAGCGCTACGACGACTTTGACTGGGAAATCGAGTGGGAAACCGCCGGAGACTGTATGGCCCGCTACTTCGTCCGCATTCGCGAGATGCGGCAGGCGGCCAACATTGTGCTTCAGGCCCTAGACGGTCTCCCCGGCGGCTCCCTAGAAAGCTTAGAAGCCAAGCGGATGGCAGAAGGCCCTAAGTCGGGCTGGAATGCATTTGACTATCAATTCATCGGCAAAAAAATAGCCCCCACCTTTAAAATTCCCCAGGGAGAGCACTATGCCCGAGTCGAAACGGGCAAAGGCGAGATGGGCATTTTTCTGATCGGCAACGGCAATGTGTTTCCATGGCGCTGGAAAATTCGCGCGCCAGACTTTGTCAATTTACAAATTTTGCCGTTTTTGCTTGAGGGGGTCAAAGTCGCTGATATCACCGTGATTTTGGGCAGCGTTGACATCATTATGGGTTCAGTCGATCGCTGAGTGATGTGGCTCGTCTGGGTATCTGGTCATAAGTCAGACGGGTGTCGAGCCTAGAGCCAAGGATATGCTGCCTTGGATGTAGCTCAGAGGGATCTCCACTGGGAGATTTAGTGAGCCCGGTTTGAAGGAGCAAATCGCCCTGCGCGTGGTAGACGCACTAGCGTGATTCTCGATATTTTTGCCCAGCGGGCGCAGTCCCAGGTCAGTAAACTCCAGGTGGAACTAGCCCAGATGGAGTATCTACTGCCCCGGCTGCGCGGTCTGGGGCAGGCCATGTCAAGGCTGGGCAGCGGCAGCGGCACCCGAGGCTCAGGGAAACCAAGCCAGAGACCGAGCGGCAGATGATCCAGCGGCGGATCAACCTGCTGCTGCAGGAGCTTGGACGACCTGCCCACGATTCCAGGTTCGGCTCTGCTGATGTTTAACAAGGTCGATCAAGTGGAGTCGGAAGATCTGTCTACGGCCCAGCACATCTACCCCAATGCTCTGTTTATTTCTGCTACCCAGCAGCTGGGCCTAGAAACCCTAGGGCAGCGAATGCTGCACTTGGTGCGTCAAACCAGCAAAGCTCGCAATCTTAGGGTTAGGCACTCAGCCCAGACCGGCTTGGTAGCCCTTGTAACGCGGTGACAGCTCCTTAAATACAGCCTCTTAGGGCAGGTGCCATCTTCGCCGCCTGTACAGTCAATTCAGGAAGCCCGCAACCCATGAGAAATCTACAACAATGCCAAGGCGGACAACTACTTTCTCGCCCCGGCGTGCCTACCGAAACAGGCGCATCTAGCGGCTTACATCCCCTGAGGCTAGAACCTGAGGGGGATGGGCTAATCTATGTGCCAAAAAGCTATCAGCCAGCGAAGCCAGCCCCGCTCGTGTTGATGCTGCACGGTGCGGGCGGTGATGCGGAGGGAGCCTTGAGGCCGCTAGCAGGACTAGCCAATACCTACGGCCTGCTGCTGCTGGCGGTCGAGTCGCGCGATCGCACCTGGGATGTGATCGTTAGCCGCTACGGACCTGACATTGTCGTTATCGACCGGGCGCTAGAGCAGACATTTAGGCGGTATGCGGTGGATGCCGAGAAGGTTGCGATCGCAGGCTTCTCCGATGGCGCATCCTATGCCCTCTCTGTAGGCGTTACTAACGGCGATTTATTCACCCATATCATCGCCTTTTCCCCCGGCTTTATGGCCCCTGTCACTCAGCGGGGAGAACCCCAGATCTTCGTCTCCCATGGCACAGCCGACCCGGTACTACCCATTAACCATAGGTGTAGTCGTCGCATCGTCCCCCAGCTCCAGCAGACAGGCTACGACACCCGCTACCGAGAGTTTGAAGGCGGCCATACCGTTCCGGCAGACGTTTCCCGTGAAGCCATGACCTGGCTTACCACCTCGGTCTAAACTGCTGCCCAGTAAAGACTTTTGCTGCGTGAAATGACAATTCTATCCGTTGTTTTTTACCTAGATAAACCATGACCCAACCCAACCTATCTGATCAACAAACCAACCTAGATCAAGCCGTAGCCTCATCCGATCAGGCTCAGCCTATGGCCCCCACCCAGGCCTCTGGTAGCGTCATGATTGATGCCCACGCCGCTGCCGGAGCCGATCAGGCGCAAGGTGATCCAGTTGAGCATCCCATCGCCACCAATTTCTCAAATGCCACCGTCGTCGGGGATGCCAAAACAGCAGATGTGGCCGTAGCCAATGGCCCCTTTGAAGCAGAGCAAGCTATAGAAAAAGGCAAGGTTAACCTGCACAATAACCCAGATACCCCTGACAGCGATCTGCAGGACTCCCTACCCAATACCGACCCCGTAAGTCTGCCAATCGCTCCCAACACCAATCATCAGGAGTAGGCATCTCCCAAACCAAAAGCCTCCTTCAAAGAGGAGGCTTCTAAGCAATAGCGGCTTAAAACCTGCACAGCAACAATCCCTATCCGGCTGTAGGGTGTGGTGGACGCAATCTTGGCTAAGCGGTGGGCTCGGTTCAATACCCCAACGCCGCGATCGCCTTCTTCTTCTGCTCTGGGCTCACCTCCAGGTACCGCTGCAAACTAGCCAAGGAGCGGTGGCCGCTAATCTCCTGAATCACCCGCAGCGGCACCCCGGCATTACTCAAGTTAGTTAATGCCGTGCGCCTGAAGCTGTGGGTGCTAATCCCTAGCCCCTCCAGCCCGACATAGGCCAGCGCCTGGTCGAGCAGCCAATCCGCCGACGATCGCGCCAACCGCCCTCGGCCATGCCGACCGGGAAACAGGTACTCAGCCCCGCCGTTGTCGTAGGTCGCTAGCAGTGCCGCTAGCCTGGGGTGAATGTCGATCTGCCGGGTAGCCAGCTTGCCCTTCGTCGCCTTGGCCGGTAGCACCAGCACATCGCCTTTAATATCGCTAAGCCGCAGGGCGATCGCCTCACTCACCCGCAGCCCGCAATAGAGCATGAGACCGAACAGGGCTCGATCGCGGGGGGAGTCCATCGCCGCAAACAGCCGGGCAATTTCATCATGGGTTAGTACTTTCGCTTGGCCGTTGGTGCTCATGGGATCCGTAGCGTACTTGCCTTGCTTTACTAGACAGTATTATCATTTCGTATAGTAGAAAACGACAATTTATAAGGGTTTCCGGGTGTTGGGTCGGGCGATCGGTTTTCGTCTCACTTGAGACAGCCAGGAAGCCTTGATCTTTCGTTGCGTTGTCTCAGTGTTGGAATGGTGAGACGGTCGGGTCTTTGACTAAGCTGCACAGTGCCAGATTGAATAACATCGAGACAAGTTCGTGTCGTTGACGAAATCTTCTTTATCGATTTGAGGCAGAAAAAGCGAGCTGGCTTTAGCTTTGCTGCTTTACTAACACTAATGTGCCTCCACGACAATAAAGCTGCTCTACACATCCAGCACAACACAAAATCAGTACCTAGCCTTGAGAATCTGAGCTGCCGTCAGCCTGTTCTCAGATGCCAACTCTATTAACAGAGCCGAGGTAATTGCAGCATTCCTCTCAACCAGTACCGCCTCGTATAACCCCTCGAACCGGGTCAGCACAGTGATCCGTTGGGCGATGGGGTCAACAATCCAATATTCGGCAATGCCTCGGGCTTCATACTGCGATCGCTTATAGCGGTAGTCGCGATCGATGTTTTTCTTCCCTGGCGACACCACCTCCACCACTAGCCGAGGTGGCGGCATATCCAACGTTACCGTTGCCCGATTCGCCCCCTCAAGAGCCATAGCGAGTTCCTCTGACAACACCATCAAATCGGGCACGCGCACGGTGGTGCGTTCCCCCATGACAGCTATCTCTGTTTTAGTTCTCAGGCGATCGGGGGATACACCTTGCTGCAAAAAGTAGGCAAACAAAAACGAGGTAATGCGCTGGTTCAGGTCGCTCTCTGGCGGCATTTCAATCACTTCCCCGTCTTCTAACTCATAGAGGGTGTCGAGGTTGCTGGTATAGGCAAAGAACTCCTCCAGACCCATGCGGGTAGTTGCAACGGTCATGGTGTCCTAGCCTCCAACGAGAAACGCCGTGGTAATCGCATTATCCCAAGTTCACTCACAGCGTGCCATTCCCCTCGTCTCGTTTGGGCTGCCACCAGGCATCAAGCATCTCGGCCAAACTTGCTCATCATCGCCTCAGCCCGTTTGCGGTTAGCCAACTGCTGCCGGTTATCATGCTTCTGGCTAGCGTTTTCCACCACCTGGGCGAGGGCCTCAGGGTTAGCCTCCATATACTCGTACATGGCCTCGATCAACACTTCACGGCTTAGTCCCTGGTGCCGACAAAACGTGTGCAGCCGTTCGATCAAATCTGCTTCTAGGCGAAAGGTGCTGCGCTTTGTCGGTGGCTCACTCTCTGTATCTATATGTCTAGATGCCTGAATATCTGTATGTCTAGAAGCTCCCACAGCTATCCCAGCCTTAAGAGTTTCAGACATCTGGATATCTGTATGTCTAGACTCGACTGGCTCTGAAAGACCTGGCACAGCGGTTTCAACCGTCGTACCCTCATCTTCTATATGTCTAGATATCTGTATGTCTTGAAACCTTGGCGTCTGGACATCTTGAGGTTTTGAGGTCAGAGCGGCATCCCGGGGGGCGACCTTAGGACGCTGCCGCTGTTTGAGTCGGTCTAGGGCATCACTCATGGGTAAGGGCCTCTACAATTTGCTCAAAGGGGTATTGCAGGTCGGGCTGGTCTAGTTCGCTGAGCAACTTGCCCTGCCGAATGGCGTTCTTAAACTTCTCCGACTCGCGGATAGAGGCCAGAATGGGGGCCTCACCGGCGAACTCTTTCATAGCAGCGATGTTTTGCCGGCCCTCTAGAGTTTGGGTATTGCCCACCCAGCGATCGCGAAAAGGAATTATCCCCAACACCGACCCGGTGAACGCCTCTAGCTCAGCTTGTTCATTCAAAAAATCCAGTGTATCGACCAAGGAGTTAACCCCTTTAACATTGGCTTCTACCGGAATCAGCACATGGTCAGAGGCCCCAACGGCAGAGAGGCAGATCTGCGATCGCGACGGCTGCACATCGATCAGCACCACATCGAACATGTCGTGAATCTTGCGCAGCCGCTGCTTCAAGATGAAGGCCCCCGCCCCACTGCTGCTGAGAAAGTCGCTCACTTTGAACAAGCCGCGATCGGCGGGCATCACAAACAAGTTCTCGTACTGGGTGCCGTAGACCCCATCCTCAACCTCGACCTGCTTGGTCAGTACTTCAAACAGACTGGGCTCATCAGGCTGCACCTCATGACCCAAATAAAAGGTCAGATTTGCTTGGGGGTCAGCATCTACCGCCAGCACCTTTTTGCCCTGCTGAGCTAGCAGCAGGGCGGTAAAAAACACCGTCGTCGTCTTCCCCTGTCCCCCCGACAGAGAAATCGCTGAGCAGATTTTCACAGGGCCAATCCTATAACAGCGATTTGAGGATAGCGTCTTGGCATCAGGACATCAATATGTCTATATGTCTAAACTCAAATATGCTTATATATCTAGACATATTTAAGTTTAGATAGCTGTATGCAGCAGTTTTATAACGCTCGATTTGCCTTTAAGCTCTAGCGTGGCAAGGGTTTCAGGATATAAAAGCCTAAATTTGAGGCGCCCTAGTTAACTAGTGCATATCCTCGATAGCGCCTGCGTTTAAGAACATCCTGCATCAGCCGATTGCCTTCTTCTATGTCTGCGCACAAGGTTTCGCACTGCCCACACTTACCCGTTCGGCGGCCACCCCACTTGCGTAGCAAGACCCACTCACCAAACAGGTTCTGGCGTAGAGCGCACCAGTAGTAGCGATCGCCCCGCTGCCAAAACAGCTCCTGCCACTGTGCTGGGTCATAGCTTAGCTGGGTCATAGGCTCCACCTTCTCGATCCCAAAAAGCCTTGTAGCTCATTGCCGTCTTAGCCTGATAATAAGGGGTCTGCAAATGAAGGAAAAGTCCCTTGCCCCAAGACAATTCCCTATTTCCCGCCGACAATTATGATGTCTTTCTCAAGGACCTCAAAACCCGCATACGCCAGGCGCAAGTAAAGGCAGCTCTCGCCGTTAATAAAGAGCTGGTCATCCTGTACTGGCAAATTGGCAGGGAAATCCTTGCCCGCCAGCAGCAGGAAGGATGGGGGGCAAAAGTCATTGACCGCCTCGCCAAAGATCTGAAGCGGGAGTTCCCCGACATGAAGGGGTTTTCACCACGCAACCTCAAATACATGCGGGCTTTTGCGGAAGCTTACCCAGATCAAACAATTGTGCAGGAGGTGCTTGCACAAATTACCTGGTATCACAATCAAGCTCTCCTAGATAAGCTGAAAGCACCAGGTGAACGGCTCTGGTACGCCCAAGGCACTCTTAAGAATGGCTGGAGTCGGAGTATTTTGGCCATGCAGATTGAATCCAACCTGTTCCAGCGTCAAGGTGGGGCAGTTACCAATTTTGAGCGCACCCTACCGCCGGAACAGTCTGATCTCGCTCAACAGCTGCTTAAGGACCCCTACAATTTCGACTTTCTCAATCTGACATCCTCTATCCAAGAGCGAGAGCTAGAAAAGGCTCTGGTCGAACGAATTAGGGATTTTCTGCTGGAGCTGGGCGTCGGGTTTGCTTTCGTCGGCAGTCAATATCGATTGGAAGTCTCTGGCAATGAGTACTTTATGGATATGCTGTTCTACCACCTCAAGCTACGGTGTTATGTCGTCATTGACTTGAAGGTGACGGAATTTCGCCCTGAGTACACCGGCAAGATGAACTTCTACGTCGCGGCAGTGGATGATTTGTTGCGTCACCCGGATGACCAGCCCACTATCGGCATCGTGCTGTGTAAATCAAAGGATAAAACGATCGCTGAATACGCCCTGCGCAACGTCAACACCCCGATTGCCGTCACAACCCACAGCCTGCCAGACCAGCTCAAGGCCAATCTGCCTACCATCGAGGAGCTAGAAATGGAACTAGATGCAGTGGTGAGTGAGCTATCGGAAGGGAATGAAGCAGTTGAAGCGTGAAATAGCCAAGGCATCTTCCGCGTCGATTTCGGTCACCCTATCAGTAAGGGTTCGCTAGGGTACTCCAATATCAGCAAGCTCTCCAGCCCCGAGAGAATTAATCCCACGCAGATAATAGAGCAGTAGCAACCGCTCCTCTTCCGTCAGCTCAGTCCAGCGCTTGTCCTCAAATCGGTCGGCAATAAACTGGCGAATCACCTCCCCAGACCAACCCAGGCTCCTAATCTGGTGTTGAATCTGCTCGTGCAGGGCTAGGTCATACGCTGCAGGCTCTGCCTCCTGTGGAAAAACAACTTCATCCCCCCGCACCCCCCTATTCGGAGTAAAAGAATTTGTATCCGACCCCAACTCACCGGCGCAAAGCGCCTCACCCTTCATATCTCTCTCTGAGGGGTGTAATTCCTTAGTTTTTGGGGGTTCTGACGTTTCTAGTGTCGCTTCAGATCTCGCCTCTTCAGGAGCTAGGAGGCCTGCTGCTAGGGCAATTACACCCTCTTGATGCTCGGGGTGCCAGAGGCGAAGGTGCTTGTAGAGGGTCTGCTGACTAACTCTGGCTCTTTGGGCGATCGCCTTGGCCCGGGCCGTAATCTGCTCGGGCAACTCTCCGGCCTGCTCTAAGTTGGTGTAGGTGGCGCGGATGCGATGCTGAGCGTCTTCGGTCTGCCGCTGGTTGAAGGGCACCAGGTTGTTCTTCGGGTGGCTGGTGTCACGAGTAGGGGTGGTGCCTAGGGGCCAGTAGTAGCCTTCGACGGCTCTGGCCCAGGCGATGACCTTGCGCTCGATGTCGTGCTGGTGGCGGCAGTACTGCTCGTAGCCGGGGCAATGGAGGGCGATGCGCAGGGTGTAGTCAATCAGGGATTGGCCTTGGTGACCCTCGAAGACGCGGCCGTAGCAGGCGATGGTTTTGAGCAGGTGGTTGGTCTGCCCGTAAGCGGTCCAGCCTTCGGTGATCTCGAGGTCGAGGTCGTGTCGCCAGCTCTCGACGGGGTGGCTGCGGCGTTTAGGCCGCTTGCGGTGGTTATCGCGGCCAATCTTCATCGCATGGCGCAGGGTGTCCATGTCTTGGTGGCTGGCGGCGCTATCCCAGAGCCAGAAGAAGCGGGCTAAGCTGTCGCCAATGGGGTTGAGGTCATCGTCAAGCAGGCAGGAGCCACTGCCAGGCTGAAGGGGCAGCCGGTGCCCCATGTATTCGATGAAGGCTTGAACGCCGTAGGCCTTGACGTTGGGGAA
>NZ_JACJPP010000029.1 GCF_014696135.1 Nodosilinea sp. FACHB-141
AGGTTCATAGCGCTGAGGGTGTGGCCGACGCCGCAGCTAAAGATGAATAGGATCAGCAGCAGCAGATTGAGCCAAATGTCGCGCTTGGCCTTTAGCAGCAGCGGCAATAGAGTTAGAGGAATGATGAAATACGCCGCCGCGATCGCGCCGTTGGCAGCAATATCCATGCTTAACTCTCTTCTACAACAATGCCCCTGTCCGCTTTTAGCTTGGGCCTCGAAGCGGCCAAGCAGGCATAAACGTACTAATTGTTATCTAACCCTTAAGCAGGTTAAGGCCATTAGGCACAAACCTTGTGCCAACCATTGCGGCCCGCCACATTGAGAGAAGATGAGCCGTGGCGATCGACATTCAAAACAAAACCCCCATGGACCAGCGGTGCCGTGGGGGTGGGGAGTTCGGGTGCATCTACGCAAACATGCGATCGCCGCTGTCGGTCTATGGTGCCCAGGTCAGGGAGGCGATCGCCAGCCGTGCCGATCGAAATGGGACAGCCCAGGGTGCAGCAATTGAGTCTGCTGTAGTGCGTTGAGAAATCTGCCGTTCGGTTGTGGCTCCTCTATAATTACGCGTGTTATCTCGTAAACGGAGAAATCAACCTGACGCAGCACTAAGAAGGGTGGCAAATGATAACCAACGAATTTTGCATCTTGCTAGACGCTTACACCCAAGCCTCGAATGACGGGGACACGGGTACTGCTGAAGCGTTGATGAGAGAACTAGATGGCCTAGTCATGTCATCTCGATACGATCGTATGAAGACAGAAAAAGCTAAAGGATGGACGGTGGGGTAGTGCCTACGGAGATGCTAAACAAAAAACCCCATGGGCCAGCGGTGCCTGTGGGGGTTGGTTCTTAGGGTGCATCTACGACTTCAAGACTTCTGCCCGTTACTTGCCTAGGATGCCCTTGTCAGTGGGGATGGTAGCAGGGGTAAGCTGTTTGGCGTACATGGAATTTCACATCTGCCCCTGGCGATCGCTGGGGTTTTGTTTTGCTTGGTCCTCAATCGGAAGCCAGGACATAGGCAACCTGACTAGCTGCGCGAGCAGGGAACGCCCGTTAAAGAGCGAGCCTCTCGATCACTTAGGGTTAATGGTGGCGCTAGTGGAGAAGATCGAGCTAGTGGAGCTAGCCGAGGTGGCACAGCTTGTGGCGAGGCACAATGTCTAGACTCAATTCAGCTGGAGCAGGGTTACAATTTCGCCGACAAATCGTTCTGGCTCTAACGGTTTCGTCAAGTGTGTTTGAAATCCAACTTCGAGGGCTCTTTTTTGGTCAATTTCTGCGGCATAAGCCGTGAGCGCAATCGCAGGAACCGTCCCGCCCTGAGCGGGTGGACGGGAGCGAATCTGCTGCATCAGCCCGTAGCCATCCATCTCTGGCATGCCAATATCACTAACAATCACATCAGGAACCAACCGCTCCAAGGCTTGCAGCGCCTCTAAGCCAGAAGGCACCGCCGTTACCCTTGCCCCGTATTGCTCTAGCAGAAAAGCCTGAAACTCGCGGGTATCAGCGTCGTCATCAACGAGCAAGATTTGAACGTTGTCTAGGAGTGTTTCTGAGTTGAGTTGAGGCTGGGTTGATTCAGAGAGAACGGGTGTTGGCCGCTTCAGGACCGGTAGCTGCACGATGAAGGTTGCACCTTGCTGCTCACCGTCACTCTCTACCGCCACTGTACCGCCGTGGAGTTCCACAATCTGCCGCACGATGGCGAGCCCTAACCCTAGACCGCCAAATTTACGGGTGGTGGAACCATCTTCTTGCCGAAAATACTCAAACACATAAGGGATGAATTGAGCCTTGATGCCAATGCCTGTATCGATTACCCGAATTCGCGCCAATTGCTCCACTTGCCGCAGTTCGACCGTTACTTGCCCGCCCTTGGGCGTGAATTTGACGGCATTGGTCAGCAGGTTCCAGACCACTTGCTGGAGCCGGGCAGCATCGCCAAAGATGGGGGCAACTTGCGTATCGAGGTCAAGTGCAATCTCAATATTCTTGGCTTCTGCTGCCAACCGCACGGTTTCGACGGCCGCAGAAATCACAAACGTTAAACTGGCGTGAGTCGGATTTAAGGTCAGCTTGCCCTGCATGATGCGGGAGATGTCAAGCAAGTCTTCGATCAGTTGAGACTGCAGTTTGGCATTGCGCTCGATCGTCGCGAGTGCTTCCGCTTGGCGGGCTTGGTCGAATCTGCCGGTTTTCAGCAACTGGGTCCAGCCCAAAATCGGGTTGAGGGGCGATCGCAGCTCATGAGACAGCACTGCGAGAAACTCATCCTTAATCCGGTTGGCGCGTTCTGCTTCTTCTCGTGCCGCTTGTTCTCGTTTTAGCAGTTGCTCTTGCTTCGATTCAGCTTGCTTTTGCCTGGTGATATCGCGTGAGATTGCTAACAGTTGTGCAACCTTGCCAGATGCATCTTGAATAGGGGTGACGATAGCATCCCACCACTTCAAGTTGCCCTTTGCCGTGGGGCAGCATCCTTGAAGTTGAGCAGCATTGCCTGCTTTGGCGGCTATAAACGCTGCCTCTGCATTTTGACGATCTTCGTCTTGCCAGAAATCGAGCCATTTGGCGTTCAAAACAGAGGCCGGATCGTCAATTTCCAGGAGATTAAAGCCGCCTGTATTCAAGTAAACGAGTCGGCCCTCTAACGTTAAAACTTTGATACAGTCTTGACTGCTCTCCAAAATGCGTTGCTTTAGTTCTTCACTCTCTTGCAAGGCAGCTTCTGCCTGTTTGCGATCGGTAATATCGCGACTGACGGTGGCTAACCCGATCGGCTGGTTGTGCTCATCTTTGATATGAAAGACGTTGTAGATCATCCACAATGCTTCGCCTGTCTTGAAATGACGGAACCGAATTTCTACCTCTGCTTGCCCCTCCTGCAATACATGGGGAAGAAACTCATTGATGATGAAGTCTTGATCTTCAGGGAAAAAGAAGTCTCTAACTGAGGTTTCAATGTATTGCTGGACATCATCCAGTCCCGCTAGTTGCTGACCCGCTGGATTGACATAAAACGGGACAAAATTCATATCGTACATGCCGATAAATACCCCACTGTTATCGGCTAGGGAAACAAACTTTTGAATTTCAAGTTCTGCCTGCTTGCGCTCGCTGATATCGCGGGCTGAACCAACAACAGACTCTACAGTGCCATCGGCGGCAAACACTGGGCTAAAAATATACTCAAAGTAGCCCTCAGTTCCGGCTGGATTTGTGTGAGTAATTTCGTTTTTGACGGTATCTCCGGTCTCAAAGACTCGTCGCATATCGTCCAACGCTTGCTGCTCAACGGCTGCGGGATAATTAAGTTCAGCCATCGTCTTGCCGATCGCCTCTGCTGCGGTGACTCCCCACAAATCGAGCAACACTTGATTGGCGTAAAGAAACCGCCCATCGAGGTCAAAGCTAAATACAAAATCGGTGAGGGTCGAAAGCGTAGCATCAAACTTTCGTACTTCACGTTCGAGGTCGGCTGATGTTTGCCGCAACGCTTCGTCTATTTGTTTGCGATCGCTAATATCTTTGAATACGATCGCCACTTTTCGGTCTTCCGGTTGTCCAGTGCGGCAGGCATAAACATCAAACCAGCGGTTCATCGGTGCAGAATGATTCTCGAAGCGAATCGGTTCTCCCGTTAAGGCAACTCTGCCGTAGGTTTCGATCCAGAAATATTCTGGATCGGACACTAACTGACGCGCTGTTTTACCGACAGCTTGTCGTAAACCGGTTTGCTGCTCAAACACGGGATTAACTTCTAAGATGCGGTAATCAACGGGCGTGTCGTTCTCGTCAAACAGCACCTCGACAATGCAAAAGCCCTCGTCGATCGACTCAAACAAGGTGCGATATTTGGCTTCCGACTCACGCAGTGCGGCTTCGGCATAGGCCCGTTCAGTGGCTGCCCACGTCTGTTCTGCGGTTTCTTCAACTAGTTTGACCTCGGTTTCCGTCCACTGACGTGGTGTTGATTGCTGAGCGGCCAGTAGGGCCACAAACTGACCTTTTTTGATTAGCGGCACATCAATGTGGGCCGCGATATCAATCTCGCGGTATTTCTTTTTCTGAGCGTCTGTATAGGTGGAGTCGTTGGGAATATCGGTGACGACTTGAGTGCGCCCAGCCTCATGATCAGCCGTCAGATTGCGCTGGTAGTCCTCCAATCGGTATCGTCCGCTCAAGGAGGCTACACCATTGGTGTAGTTGCAACGAACGACGACCTCCTCACCCTCCGACACGACTTCGATATAAATGACGCGAGTTGCGCCCAGAGACTCACCTAAAATGCGAGCGGCGATCGCCTGAATTTCTGACGCATCAGTAATCGGCCGCAGGGCCTCTGCTAGTTTGACTCGAAACGCATTGAGCTGATTGGCCTGGTGTAAGGCATGATCTTGCGATCTCTCTGGGGCTGACTGTACTTGCTCTAGCTCGGTCAGTAAAATTTGCGCTGCCGTTTTCAAGTCGTCTGACCAGGTTTCAACCGCTCCTAATGGCGTTTGCGACCAGTCGTGCGAGCGCAGGAGTGTTTCTATCTCACCACCGCTTCCAAAGAGCTTGTCAGGCATCTCTCGGTGTTGCTCTGACCTCATGCGTTTAGCCTCCTTGGAGGCAAATATTTTCTTTGGATTGCCTGGCTGCTTTCCTGTAAAGCCCTATCAGGTGACTCCGCCAATTGGTTCAGTAAGGTTTCAAGTTGTTTGAGTGCCAAGGGAGAAGGGGTGGCATGTCCGTTTTCCCAACGATTGATGGTGGGAAAGGAGACTCCAAGCTGAGCCGCAAACTTCTCCTGGGTCAGTTTTAAGGTTTGCCGCAGCTCTCGAATCAATTGACCAACGGCGGGCTGTTTGATCCCTAAGTAGTCCTGATGAAAGGCCACAGCGCTCACACTTTATAAAGTCCTTTACTGCTGTCAGCATAATTGGTTTTAGGAAAAGTTAAGAGCTTTGTGCCTACGATTTCGGAGTAGCTGCCCTGCGCCATAGAGCAGCAGAACCTTACGCTAACTGCCGCTCGCCCCCTACCGGGCGCAGCTGTGGCAGGCGGACGGTGAAGGTTGTGCCCTCCTCCGCTGTCGAGGTGACCTCTACCGTACCTCCATGGGCGACGACGATCTCACGCACGATGTACAACCCTAAACCAACACTGCCTGGAACTCGTTGCGCTGTCGATTCTGGCAAGGTGTGGCGCGTGAGTGGATCAAAGATTACGTCCACCATCTCTGATGGAATTGGCAGCCCTTCGTTATGTACGCTCAAAACCACGGTTGATCCCTCTGAAGTGAGCGATAGGTCCACCGGCCCCTCGTCTGATCCATGTTGAATTGCGTTGCCCATTAGGTTGGAAACGACCTGGCGGAGTCGAGCCGCATCGCCGTCGCACGTGAGGTTGCCGTCTGAGTGAAAGCGCAACGTGCGCTGCGGATGGGCAACACAAAATTCCTCGAAGACTTGGCGACAGAGGATTTCTATATCGACCAGATCGCACCTCAGCGGCATCCTGTTGCCCTGCCCCGTCGAGGCAAAGTCGAGCAGGTCGCGGATCAACCGGGTGACCGCCTCCGTGTTCGTCTGGATCACCGACAGGGCTCTAGGAGAGGCTGGGTGTTCGCCTGAGGTGCGCGAGATGAGTTGTGCCGCCATGCTGATAGAGTTCAGCGGGCTGCGCAAGTCGTGGCCGAGAATCGCCAGGAACATGCGGCGCGACTGATCGACGCGGCGCGTGTAGCTGCCGACAGCGGCGGCGAGCGATTGATCGATCGATTCGTTGAAGCGGATGATATCGTTGACATCGTTGATGTCGAATTGCGGGTGGCGCTCAGTCCACAGGCGGAGCACGCTGGCGCGCAGGGCGCGGTATTCGGAGATGACCTCCATGATGTCAAAGCCCGAGCCCATGCGGGCCACACCGTGCAGCACTGAGGCGTGGTCGAGGCCATCGCTCTCTTCACCAACAGCGCCGCCGTGGCCCTTGGACTTGCTTGCCTGCTGCGCGAGGCTCTGACCGCTCTGCATATCTAGCGCGGTGGCCCGCAGCATTGCCTCAGCATCGTTACGCAAGGCGAGCTTGGTCATCTTTCCCCCTGGCGCGAGGCTGCGCGCAAACGTCTCCCATTCCGAGAGAATCAGCTCGACGTTCCCGAGAATGAAATCTGCCAGTCGCATCGATTTTTCTGTTGGGAGCATTTTGGGAATAGAGGCCTGATATCCATAAGAGTGCTCAAAAGGATGCCACCTGTGGTGATTTGGCCGAGCTTGCTTTGTGCCCTATTTTAAGCCGTTCGGGATTCAAAAGACCAAAATAAACCCACCACCAGCATCTTTTCTAGTACAGGCACTCGATTGCTAGCGCAGTCAGCACCAATAGGAGGACTTCCTGGGAAATCCGCCGTTCGGTTGTGGCTCCTCAATCACTACGAGTGTTATCTCGTAAACGGAGCAATCAATCTGACGCAGCATCAAGAAGGGTGGCAAATGATAATCAACGAATTTGGCATTTTGCTAGACGCCTACATTCAGGCCTCGAATGACGGAGACATGAGTACTGCTGAAGCGTTAATGAGAGAACTAGATGGCCTAGTCGTGTCATCCCGATACGACCACATGAAGACAGAAAAAGCTAAAGAATGGGCGGTAGGGTAATGCCTGTCGAGATTCGCCGCACCGTAGATGAAGATTTGCCCTTTAAACTCAATCATCCAAACACTCAAGGAATAATCAGGGCGGAGGCGTCATGAACAATTGCTAAAGGTGGATTACAAGCTGTAATAAGCTTAAACATTAAGAGGATATGGCTTGTTTCCCAAACCGTAAAAAGCTTGCAACTCTATCTAAAATCTCATCAATCTCTATTGGTTTACGAATAAAATCGTTTGCACCCACTGCCAGCCCCTGAATGCGATTAGCATCTTCATGGGCAGTCACCATTAAAATAGGAATAAATGGTATGTTTTTGTTTTGACGAATCTTTTCAACTGTCTCATATCCATTCATTTCAGGCATCATCACATCCATCAAAATCAAATCGGGTGGCGAAGCTTCTACTTTCACAAGAGCTGTTCTGCCGTTGTCCGCTGTGTCAACCTGGTACCCTGCTGCTTCCAAAACAGTTTGCAGCAGAAATAAGTTGTCAATGATGTCATCCACAACAAGTATACGGAAGGTTTGAGCGCCACACATTCGAGAGGCTTACCTAGAGACGATGGACAAGAAAAAACCTATCACAATTTTCCTGCCTACTCTGACTTAAATGATGAAGCTTCACCCTCTACCTTAGATAGATATTTTTCTTATTTATTAAAGTACATATTTACAATTTGTGAATGAGTTATCTGACGAGCGCACAGACTACCTTCAAGGGTGAGCATGAGGACGTTACAAATTCATCTTCTACGACCAAAATATTTTTCCTCCATAGGAGCCTACGCAGGAAAGGTAATTTGAAAAGCAGCGCCAATAGGTTGGAGTGCAACGACGGCACTAGTTCGTTGAAGTAGGAAGGCTTCAAAGCATTGGAAATTAAGCAATTCATGCATTTAGATTGGACAAGTGATTAAGCCCAGTGTCATCGCTGGGGTCATCTTTTGTACCACACTCCAGTGCAGTCGCAGCATCTGAAACCGCAGCTGCTCTGAAATAGGCAGGGAAGGGCCGGCACGGTCATAGTCAGTGTGGCGCAGCCAGCGCATCACGAATTTTTTGCGAGAGTTTGACTCGGCCATAGGGTTTACTCAACAGCTGTACCCCAGGGTCTAATCGGCCTTGATGGACAATGGTATTCTCGCTATAGCCCGAAGTATAAAGCACCTTTAACTCTGGTCTAAATCGCCGGGTCAGATAGGCTAGCTCACGTCCGCTCATGCCGCCGGGCATGACCATGTCGGTAAATAGCAGGTCGATGTCGTCTCGCTGACGCAGCAGAATCAGGGCAGTGGGACCATTGGTGGCCACCAGCACCCGGTAGCCCAAATCCACGAGCTGATCGTGGGCATAGCGGCGCACCAATTCGTCGTCTTCAACCAGCAAAATTAGCTCTGAGCCACCCACTACGGAGCTATCTACCTGACGGGGCTGAGGCCCGGTGTCGCCCGAAAATCGGGGTAGGTACATTTTGATGGTGGTACCCTGGCCCGGCTCAGAGTAGAGCTTGATGTGGCCCCCCGACTGCTTAATAAATCCGTAAACCATGCTCAGGCCCAACCCGGTGCCCTTGCCCTTTTCTTTGGTCGTAAAGAAGGGTTCAAACACCCGCTCCAGATTCTCGGGGGTAATGCCCAACCCTGTGTCTGACACCGTCATCATCACGTATGGCCCCGGCGCCACTTCTGCCTGCTGGTCGGTATAGTCTTGGGTGAGATCGGTGTTGGCGGTTTCAAGGGTGAGCTGCCCCCCCTGAATCATGGCGTCGCGGGCGTTGAGGCAGAGGTTGAGCAGGGCACTTTCAAGCTGGACCGGGTCAACCAAGGCAGGCCACAGCCCGGCCTCAAGTACCATTTCAATGTCGATGTGCTCACCCAAGGTACGGCGCAGTAGCCCGTCCATGGTGGTCATCAGCTGGTTGACATCCACCGCTTCGGGGGCGAGGGCCTGGCGACGGGCAAAGGCTAGTAGCCGCTGGGTGAGGTTGGCTCCCCGCTGAGCGGCGCTGGCAATCATCTCCGCTAGGGGCTGAAGTCGAGGGTCGGGGGCCAGCATTTCGCTGAGCAACTCAGCGTTGCCCAAAATGACGGTGAGTAGATTGTTAAAGTCATGGGCAATGCCACCCGTCAGCTGGCCGATAGATTCTAGCCGCTGGGACTGGTGCAGCTGCTCTTCTAGGGCAAGGCGCTCGGTGACGTCTCGAAAATACACGGTCAGGCCCTCGCTGGAGGGGTAGGCTCGTACATCTAACCACGCATTTAGAGGCGAATAAAATTCTCGGAATTCAACCGAGCGCCCCTCTTTAATAGCCGTCTCAAACTGCTGATGAAAGACACTGCCGACCGCTTCTGGAAACTCATGCGAGACATACTTGCCGAGTAGATCAGACCGCCGGCGCTGCAAGAGTTCTTCGGCCTGACGGTTGAGAAAGGTGAAGCGCCACTCGTGATCGAGGGTAAAAAAGGCGTCGGTGATGCTCTCTAGAGTGGTGTTAAGGTGATCGGCAGTCTGGCGAGCTTTATGTTCAAGCTGCTTTTGCTCGTGAATTTCAACCGCAGTGCCGTACCACTTGATGATAGTGCCGTCTTGATCACGAACAGGGACAGCCTGCACCTGGTGCCACCGGTAGTCCCCGTCGTAGCGCCGCAGACGCAACTCAAAACGGTAGGGCATGGAGCTTTGCAACGCTGCGGTCCACGCGGCCAGGCAAGGGTCACGATCGTCGGGATGCAGCAGCATCGGCCAGGTTTGACCGGGATGGGGTTCGGGTTCATAGATGCCGGTGTAGACCCGCAGAGCGTAGCAGGTGTAGTCAATAGTGCCGTCGGGTTCGGCAGTCCAAACGAGCAGGGGCATGGCGTCGGCCAGCTGACGAAACCGCTGCTCGCTATGCTCTAAGGATTCTTCGGCCTGCTTTTGGGCCGTAATGTCTTGGAAGGCCCCCTGTATTGCCACAATTTCTCCCTGGTCGTCGCGCACGGGCTGACCAATGGCGCGCACCCACACTCGGCGCTGGCGGGCAGTGATAATTTGCAGCTCTTCATCAAAGGGCAAGCCAGTCTCGATACAGGCTGTAACGACGGTGGCAATGCGATCGCGATATTCGGGCGAGTAAAACTCGATTGCCTGGGCCAGGGTAGGGGCAAACCCCGACTCGACCTCGTGGATGCGACACACCTCTTCCGACCAGATCACAGTGGGGCTATTGAGGGGCACCAGCCAGCCCCCAATGCGGCCAATTTCGCCTGCAATTTGCAGCAGGGTCCGCTGCGAATTCAGGGTGTCGTAAGCGTCGCTAAGCGCTTGCTGAGAGGTGTCGACCTGCTTGATGTATCGCAAAACTTCTAGGGTGAGGCCGCTGGTTATAGCGATCGTCATAGCTGCCAGCAGTCGATTGCCAATCACATAGGCAATGGCAAAATCGGGGGGAGCTGGCGGCGACACAAAAAAGCCCGCCACCGTCAAGCCCAGACTGGCAACGGCAGCCATTCGCACCCAGCGATCGCTGCGAGAGAAGCCCGCTGCCGCCACAATCAGCGGGTACAGGTTAGCGTGGGCAAACCCCAAAGGCGTCAAGGTATCAGTGGCAAACGCCAACGCCAGCCCAGCGAGGACAAACCTTTTGGTGAGACGAGGGGAGGGAATGGGAACTGGGGAGGTCATAGCGGTACGGTGAGAAATATCTCATGGTTAGCCTCCGGTGAGAGCTTGATGGATTTTGTAGGCCGACTCGGCCTGCTGGTAGGGTTTGTGCAGCAGGTATATCTCTGTCTCTAGCCCTTTCAGTGGGGCAAGATGTTCTCGGCATAGCCAGAGGTGACAGCACCCGCAGCTGGGGGTGGCGAGCTTTCCTAACCAAGGGAGGCAAGGGTATTGATGTGGTAAAAGCCGCCTGCCGATGTGGCTCTCTATCAGGCTAAGACCAGAAGACGTAATTGGGTGGTGGTCCACAGTGCCTGCAACGAAAGTGGCTAAGCTTCTTATGCAAATCTCAAGATTACGGTGGAGTGGTTGTTTCCTAAAGCTCCAGCGACTGGGACTAGCCTTGGTCAAGCCACAGAATTGCCTAGAATAGTTGTCCCGCGCCACAAAGCAGCATCAAAGCCTCTCTTGGCAGCTCTTTCGTGAGTACAGGCGTGGGGTAAGCCAGATTGACTCATTGCGCGCAGGCAACTATTCATCACAGGAGCAACTATTTATCACAGCTAGAGGCCCTAAAGTAGCGAGGTTGCGCTTTTGACCTATTCGGCCGCATGTTTTGACAGACAACAGGCAGCTATCCAACGAAAGAATTGAGGATGTCAGTGCCAAAAATAGTCGAAAACGAGCTGTGTACTACTCAAGTTTGGACACATATCAGTTCATCGTTAACTGAAAGGGCGCACTGCCTGAATGGCTTTAACCCTCCGGCATCGACAGATGAGGCCTATGAGCAAGTTATTTTAGTGCTGGTGTACGGAATACCCCAGGTGTACAAAGACCTTGAGACTGAATTTTTCTCTCACCGCTTTACCAACAGTCGTAGATCGTAGATCTTTGCCGTAAACCCACAACTGGGGCGGCCAGCAAAAAGGCTAAAACAGGTTCGCTGTAGAAAAACCATTAAGAATAGGATCCAATGCAGTGAAGGGGACGATAAGCATTAACTCTGATGAGACTTAACTCTCAGGTGAAATGGTACCCCTAGCTAGCAGCGGTGGAATTTCATGGGCTGGCAGAGGTCTAGCGAAGTAGTAGCCCTGCCCCTGTTTGCAGCCCATCGCTTTTAGCAAAGCTAGTTGGTCAGCGGTTTCAATCCCTTCGGCTACTGCCTGCAGTCCTAGCCGCTCCGTTAGCGTCAGGATAGTAACTACGATATCGCGATTGATCTGGTCCTGGTGCATCTGCTGAGTAAAGGATTTATCAACTTTAAGCGAGTTGATCGGCAGACGGTGCAGGTAGCTAAGGGAAGAGTAGCCTGTACCAAAATCATCGATCGCAACGCGAATATTCAGGGATTGCAGCTGATTAATCAGCTCAATGATGGCCTCGGTGTTGCTGATCAGCATGGTTTCAGTAATTTCTAGAGTCAGGTGTTGGCCATCCAGACCGGTCTGGTGGAGCACCTGCTCGACTTCAGACAAGAAGCCCTGGTGGTTAAGCTGCTCAACCGATAGGTTGACATTCATTCTTAGATGACTCAGGGTCGGAAACTGCTGCCGCCAGACCTGCAGTTGCTCACAGGCGGTGCGCAAAATCCAGCGGCTCAGACCAATAATCAGTCCGGTTTCCTCAGCGATGGGAATAAAGTCACAGGGAGGAACCAGCCCCAGTTCAGGATGTTTCCACCGCACTAGGGCTTCGAACCCGGTGATATCGCCAGTACTGAGGTTAACAACCGGCTGGTAGTAAAGGGTGAACTGCTCGTGGACAATGGCCTGCCGTAGCTCGTGCTCAAGCTGCATACGATGCACCACCCGAGTATGAAAATCAGGGTCGAACAGGGCATAGCAGTTTTTCCCCTGAGCTTTGGCCTGATACATTGCAATGTCAGCATCGCGCAGCAGATCTGAGGGGTGGAGATATTGGGCGGAGGCTAGCACAATCCCAATGCTGACGGTAATGTAAACCTGCCGTCCCTGAATCTGAAAAGGTAGGCAGAGGGCATCCAGCAACCGTTCTGCAATCTGGGTAGCCTCTGAGAGGCCATCAATGCCATCTAGGAGAATTACGAACTCATCGCCACCCAAACGGGCGGGGATATCGAGCGGGCGAACGATGTGGAGAATTTTTGCAGCGGCGGCTTTCAGCAGTTGGTCCCCGGCCTGGTGCCCCATGCTGTCATTCACCAGCTTGAAGCGGTCTAAATCCAAAAACAGCACCGCAAACTGAAAATTGGGCTGCCGCTGCTGCCGCTGGAGGGCAAATTCCAGACTCGACATCAGCAGATTGCGGTTGGGCAGGTCGGTAAGGGCATCGTGCATGGCCGAATGGCGCAGTTCCTCAACAGCGGTAAAGCGGTCGGTTATGTCCTGAACCTGAGCAATGAAATAGAGAGGCTGCTGGTGCTGGTCTCTCACCAGAGAGCCCGTCAGCAAAACCCTCACGACAAACTCCTGCTTGTGGTGGTAACGCTTCTCCATTTGATAGGACGGAATCTCGTCAGCCAGGAGCCGCCGCATCAGGGCCAGGTCGGCCTTCAGATCATCCGCGTGGGTGATGGTTTGAAAGTCCAGCAGCAGTAGCTCTGCCTCGGAATAGCCAGTAATGTAGCAGAATGACCGATTTACCCGGAGAAACGCTCCCTCCAGCCCCACTAGCGCCATACCGATGCCAGCATGGTCGAAGGCACTTCGAAACCGCTCTTCACTTTCTTGCAGGGCAGATTGGGCATGAATGCGATCGCTGATGTCGCGATGGGTGCCGACCATCCGCAGGGGGTTGCCCTCGGGATCTTGGGCGATTACTCTGCCATAGGTCTCAACCCATTTCCAGTCACCGGATTTAGTGCGCAGTCGATACTCAAACCGATAACCAGAGTTCTGCTCCCGCAGATGGGCCGCCAGCTCTGCCATTGCCCTCGGTTTATCGTCTGGATGAATCAGGTTCTCCCAGGTGCTGACATGCTGGGGCAGTTCCCCTACGCCATAGCCCAGCATGGCGAGCCAGCGCTGGTCATAGAGAGTCCTGCCTGTGTCGATAGTCCAATCCCATAGCCCATCCCCGGAGCCTTCCAGGGCCAGTTGAAACCGGTTTTCGTGCTCACGGTACCGGGTGATTTCCTGGCTCAGGAGGGTGGATGCCTGCACCAGTGCAGCTTTGTTCTGCTGCGCTTCCGTCATATCCATCTGGATACCGGCGATGGCATAGAGTTCGCCGTTGTCATCCAGAATCATCTGGCCCTGACTGCGCAGCCAGCGAACGCTGCCATCGGGCAGCCGCACCCGATAGTCTATCTGCATGTCGTCCTGGGAACTTAAAGCCTGCTGAATCTGTTCGTTCACCCGGGGCCAGTCCTCTGGATGAATGGCCTGTCTCCATACATCAAAGGGTTTATCGTCGCTGCTGGGCTCATAGCCTGTGAGCCGATAGTTGGTGTCAGACCAGTGGATGATGTTGCTGGTGAGATCCCAGTACCAGATACCGATCTGGGCCGATTCCAGGGCCTCATAGAGCCGTTGCTGGCTGGTGCGGAGCTGAGATTCGCTGCGTTTGCGCTCGCTAATATCCGTATGGACACAGGTGACCCTCCAGCACTGGGCTTCGGTATCGTAGCGGCTGGCGTACCGGGCCCAGATCCACCGCAGACTGCCATCCCAGTGGTGAAATCGGTATTCTTCCTCGGTATTGTGCTCAGCATAGACGCTCTCATAGAGGCGGGGTACCAGGGCTTCGAGGTCCTCTGGCTCTACTCCATTCATCCACAGGTGTTGATCCGCCATGACGGCTTCGGCAGAGAAGCCAAATAAGTCCAGGCTGCCCGCCGAGCAATAGTCATAGACCCAATCGCCATTGGCAAACACTCTGAAGCAGCCGATACAGGCAATGGCGTTATCCAGAACCACTTCCAGCATGGCCCGAGACTCTCTCAGACGCTGTTCCGTCTGGTGGTGCTGTTGAATCTCGGCCTGCAGCTGTGCATTACTCTGCTGCAGGGCGGCGGTGCGTTCCGCCACCCGCTGTTCCAGCTCCTGGTTGAGCTGGTGTAACGAGCGCTCCAGCTGCTTGCGCCGGGTGACATCGCGCATCACCGACAGGTGGCGATGGGGCAAAAAATTGGCCGTGGCAGCGAACTCGACCTCCCGCACCGTGCCATCGGCCCGCAGCAGCTCGATTTCTCCCGTCAGGCGCTCATCGTCTAGAAACTGATGCCAGACATCGGTGTATTCTGTAGCCCGCACGAACCGGCTGACCTTTTGGCCCAGCAACTCCTCCCGGGGAAGCCCCAGCAGCTCACAAGCGGCGGCATTCACATCCAGGTAATGCCCCTCATCGTCGCAGACCACCATGGCATCGAGTGCCCCTTCAAAGAAGGCCCGCAGCTGCCGGTCCCGGAGGCTCTGATCCAGGTCATTTGCCTGCTCGTTCTGCGCAGAGGTGTCTTGAATCCTACGGTTTTTATCCTCAGCAGAAGACCCAATCCCAGGCCTAGAAGATTCTGGCGGGAACGGTAGAGCCATGGTACTCCTCAGGATGCACCTGTATACCTTCTAAGTTAGAGGTGAAAAGAGCAGGGCATGATTTAGGATGGGCCATCTGCTAAGGGTGAGAACAAATCAAGCCAATGTCTTAATGCTTCGATACACGCTTTAGCAGTTCGCAACTAAAGCGATGATGACAGTGTATTGATGGGGCATGGAAAAAGCAGCGGGCTCAGCGGCACCAGCAACCCATTGGCGTCATTATGGTCGATGTAGACCACTTCAAGCGGTTCAACGACACCTATGGTCATGAAGCGGGAGACCATATCTTGCAAGTCATCGAAATCTCGTTGAGCCGAGCTCGTCTACTAAAGCTCGCGCTATCCCCTTTCTGTCTCGGTTCTAGCCCTCTGGTCGCCTGTGGAGTAGCTGCCCCGCGCCGCAGAGCAGCATCACAACCGCTCTCGACAGCTCTTTCGTGAAACGTTCCAAAATTTGTCCGACACTACACTCAGCTATGTCAGCTCCTGCTGATGAAGCAGTCCTTGAGCGAGGCCCATCCCGCTGTCGCCCGAAGCCTCAATAACCTGGCTTTGCTTTACGAATCCCAAGGGCGTTATAAGGAGGCCGAACTCCTTTACCTGGAAGCTTCAGCGATGATGAAGCAGTTCTTGGGCGAGGCCCATCCAGAGACGATAACTGTTCGTCAGAATCTGGAACGACTGGTGGCGGAACTATGAGTCAGTTGCAAGAGGAGACACCTAGTGAAACAACTCTAAGTCCTGGTTTAGTTACCCCGCGCCGCGACCACTCATCAGCACAAAAGTACTAAATAGGCCTAAATCGCCAGCTTCGCTACTTATGGCTAAGTACTGTCATTCGTTCGTTATAGGGAGTTATCTACCCATCCACAGTGCTCACAATCCCAGTGGATGCGAGGAGTCGGATAGGTCTGTTTAAGAGGCCTCTCACAATGGTGACATCGGCCTGTAAAGAGAGGATGGGTGTCAAGTAAATGAAGCCGCTGGTCAAGCGTAAGGCGCTCCACAGGATCTAAGAAGAGGTCACCAGCATAGTAGCTTGCCCCTGCGGGGTGCCATTGCTCGTCGTCGTCGTACCAGGCAAGCGGATCATCTATCTCGCGAGCATCCTCACCCCTAAGGCTAAAGTCGTCGCAGATGTGCCCATCAACGCCGGTAGGGTGCTCAGCACAGACAAGGTAAAGACTATGAGCAAAGTACTTACACCGATCACAGCAGGAAAGCTTTGGCATACTTTGCCTCTTCGTAAACCTCATCGTCACTCGCTTCTGATAGTACCCTCTCCAAAAAACAAATATTCCAGCTTCTAGTCTAGGCAGGCTTCCTCTGTGTTTCCGATTCATAGACTATTGTCCATAGTCTTGGCTTGCCTTGCACATGGCTCCAACAACGCAACATTAAGTAGCGTTACCGCTCCATGATTTCGCTAGCTTTTGGAGAGCCTCCTCGGCGCTCTCCTGCGCCACTCGCGAGGTGATTTTTTGGTAGATAAGTGTCATCTGAATCTTTTCGTGACCAAGCAGCGCTCGTAAGACTTCTAGGAGGATTATCTGGGCTCGCTCGGTAACAAAGGTGTGGCGGAGGTCATGGAACCGAGTACCCTTGAGTGACTTGTACTGGTCGATGGCCTCTCTCAAGTCTCGGTGAGCGATGGCGTAGGAAAGGGGGCACACGTAGCACGATCGCGTGAGTCGTTTGGTGAAAAGCGCACCGGCCGTCCACTAAAGAAGCACAGCCGATTTTTGTTGCCTTTGTCTATCACCTGAACTTGGCGTTCCGCTAGGTCTACACTTATGAGCGGAAAGGCCAGCATTTCTGCGATTCGGGCGCCACTTTCATAAAAAATCCACAGGAGGGCATTGATTCGAGGATTGGGGTTTGCAGCATGGTACGGAGCTGCGCTTGAGTTAGGTACTTAACTACTCTGGTCTGTGGAGTAGCTCACGCGCGACCCCTGCCAGGATACGAGATGTGGCCATATGCATCCCTATTACTAGCGGCATCACGATGCCATATGTAGAGCGATGTACGAAGCAAAATTACTCCGCATTAGGCGTTTAAGAACCCTATGGCACCCACACCTACAGCAACGCTTAATCTCCAGCGCCAGTCGCTTAGGACATACGTAAAGCGTGTGCGCAAAACTCGGCAGATAACGAAGACCAAGTTAGCCCGTCGCGCCCAGATTAACCTCCCTACGATCCTTCGACCGGAGAACGGCAGGGTGGAGGGGTAGAAGCTCAAAGGCTGGGTACTCAATCGGATCGCCATAGCACTTCAGGCGCCCGTTGAGTATCTTCGAGTTGCGTATTCGGAGGCGGTGTTCAGGCGCTGCAATCCCTTCAGATCTGCCCACGCTGCTAGGTGCCGAGCGCTCTGCCTAATAGCTAATGAATTTCCGTCATTTCAGCTATTCTCCAGCGAGAGTAACAAAAGAGAGAGCGGTTATGTTTTCAAGGTTCAATTGTTATTTATATAACTTTCGCTCCCCTTTGACTTTTCAAGCAGAAAGGCTAACGAGGAGGGAAAGTTATTGAGCTTGTAGAAGCTCTTTAGAGGTTCTGAATAACTTCAGGCTGTGTTGAGCAATCTACACCGCTACAGAAGTTATTGTCAGCTTCTCCGCAGTTGCTATCAAACTGTTTAGCTGCTGCCTCTAATTCGTCTCGCGCTGGTACTTCTGAATTTGGCTCTGGGCAAACCACGATCCCGGACTTATTGAGCTGCCTTATTACCAGTTCTCCTACAGTTCTGCCTACAAGCTGACCAAAATCGTGATCACTACGCCAGTGAACCCCACCCCAGATGCGGGCTTCACCAATGTTGTCAGCAAGCTTATCAAAGTCCTCCTTGAACTCCGGCAGTAAACAGCCAAGTACATAACTTGCCGCTGCCGAATAGGTGCTATGCCCAGAAGGGTAAGCAGGATGGCGAGGAGTTCCTGGGGAAGGTTGTGGCTCTAATCGTTTCTCTCCTCTTGTGAGACTGCCATCTTTGGTCTCATCATTACTCATGAAATCGTAGACAATCTCTAAGCTTGGGTCAGCTTCAGCAGGACGGCGACGAAATGCAACCCGGTCAAGCTTTGTGCCATCTGCTTCTACTGCTACCCACTTGTAGTGCCATGCAGCCATAAGAGCACTATGGATCGCCACATCAAGCGTAGCCCAGATGAGAGCATGACGAGGTGGTGACAGCCTTAAGCCTAAGCTAGACTCAGGTTCTGGAGCAAGAATGAAGTTCAAGATATGGCGATGCCATATTCCAGGGGTCTCTGATTGAAACAGGTATGCCAACTCAAGCCCGTTACGAATAATAGGACTGTTAGTATCTGTACGTTTACTTAGAACAGCCCCGGCAGGTGGAGGAGATACAAAACGACGATTCGTTAAGAAAGCGCTTAGAGAGTTCTGGTCAAGAGCATTAGCGTCTTCAGCGTTTGCGGCAAACTGACGAAGTTCTTCAAGCTCTTTTTGTTCTTCCGGTGAACCAATCTCAGGGTATGAGTCAGTTTTGCCTTGAAGTCGTTTCGTAACTCTTTCGTAAGAAACAACAGTTGGAGTAGGACAGCGGAACCAAGCACTTGCACCAGGCTCTACTTGTGGAAGATTTTCTATTCCCGGCAAACTATATTGGGTAGATGAGCTTTCCGGAGCACCTGCACTATCGGTCATGGGTGTTATTCCTATAAGTCTGAGAAAGCCCCTTCATTCTATTTGAAGGGTTACTGTTCCCCGAAAAATACTTTTAACTTCATAAGTTCTTGTAAAAATTACTCATTAATTAGATGGCGATACCCATGAAGGTTATTTTTGCTACGTTGACAACTAAAGTAGCATTTCAGCTTTACTGATTTGCTTCCAATCTGGTTGCCAATTTTTATACAGATTGCTCTTTAAGTACTGATAAGAATTTATCAGCAAAGTATCTAATCCCTCTTTAATCCTCTCGGAAGGGGATTAAAAATTATGTTTTTTTACTCTCAGTTTTCATCAATTTACCCAAACCATGACGAACGAATTTCCGATATTTCAGCTATTCTCCAGCGAGAGTAATAAAAGAGGGTTGTATTGCAGTGGACGGGATGGTTAGGACAGTTTTCTGAAGGCATCATCAACGGCATTCTAAAGAGTATCGAAGGCGCTAAGCATCTTGCGGAGATGATGTTTCAACCGCGCCCAAAATTTTTCAATTTTGTTAAAGTCTAGCGAATAGGGTGGTAGGAACAGAACGATGCAACTGGCCTGCTCAATTAAGTTCTGAGTGTGCTGAGATTTGTGGAATCTGGCGTTGTCCATCATGACAATCTGCCCAGGGTTCAGTTCAAGTACGAGATAGCGCTCAACCCACGCTTCGAACAAGCGGGTGTCGCAGTGTCCTTGATAGGTCATTGGGGCGAGGACCGTCCGATTGCACCGGCCCGCCACCATACTGATGCGCTGGGTTCGATGACCCAATTTGAGGGCATAGAACCGCTCGGTATGAGGACAACATCCATAGGGATAGTCCTCGGTATCATCAACACCGGCTTCGTCGAGGTACACCACTTGGGCGTCCTCATACTGGGCAATTTGGGTCAAAAAGGCTTGGCGTTTGGCCTCGCTGCGTTCTCGGTAACCATAGGTCTTTTTTCACGGGTGAACCCAATGCACTTGAGCGCTTTGCCAATAGTGCGATTGGTGATTGGTTCAAGCTATAGGTCAGCCGTTTTTTGCTGAGTCAGATGACCATGAGTCTGGGCAAAGGCTCGAAAGGCCTCTAGATCATTAATTTTTGGCTCTGGCCCTCGATAGTAGTGGCGAATGGGAGCGGCGCTGCCCATCACCTCGCGCCGTTTCAGCCACAGGTCGAGAGTGTTGCGACTAATGCTAAACGTACAACTGACGTGGCTTTTGGAGTCACCTCGATCAACAGCAGCAAGCGCTTTTTCACGTAAATCGTCACTATAGGCAGCTGGCATCGCTATTCAAGCAATATTCCTACTCCCCTAGAATGTTCTAACTACATCTTCATCTGCAATGGTGAACCGCTGCTGCTCTAAGCGAAGTTTTGTCCAGAGTGTGGAAAAAGATGTTGTGGCCATTAGTCATGAGTTACGCTGTCAAGCACCTTTTACTCCAACGGCCGCCAATCACCAGAACCGATGAACGCCGCCCAGTAGTAAGGGTGCGCATAGTCAGGCTCTTGCAAAAACGCCAACTGGGTGTCCCGCAGGGAGGCATCGCGGGGCGTGCCCGAGAGCAATGACTGGTAGTACGCCACCATCAGCTTCTGAGTCGCATCATCACTTACTTTCCAGAGGCTAATGACCTGACTTTGAGCACCAGCCAGCATCAAGGCCCGTCGCAACCCGTACAGCCCTTCCCCAGAAGAGAGTTCTCCTAATCCAGTTTGACACGCTGAGAGCACCACCAGCTGGGTACCGCGCAGGTCTAACTCCGTCACCTCTAGGGCGGTAAGAATGCCGTCTTGGTCAAGGCCACTCTGGCCATCAGCGGCCCCAGCCAAAACTAGCCCCGATTGCAGCAGGGGGTTGAAGGTATCTTCATTCGGCTCAAAGAAACCATGGGTGGCGATGTGCAAAATGCTGGGCTTAGTCTGCTGCTTAATGACCGCTTCGGTCGCGTTGGTCTGGGTGTAAACCCATGGGCTGGGGAGTAGAGGAGCAATCAGATCAACCTCTGCCTGAGTACCCGGCAAAGCGGGAAAAATGCGGCTTTTAAAGTCAATGGTGCGGGTTTCTGCCTGGGCCACTAGGGAACCAGGACGGCCATAGGTAGGGTTGCCCATCAGCACAGCCGGATTGTTGCTAGGGGCAGTATCGGCTATCCGCATCAGGTCACGCCCTGAGGTGAGGTAACGGAACTGGTAGGTCTCAACCAGGTACCGATTGGATTCATCTACCAAGGCTTCAAAAGGAATCAGGCTGAGAGCATCGTCGGGGGAGAGAAACACTGTCGTGGTATTGCCCAGGGCTGCTCGCACCGGAGCCATCACCAGGTCATCCAGGACGCGAGCGTCTTCCTTAACTTGGAAAAGTGCCGTATCGGGCGAGGCCAGGCTCGTGGAGAAGGTCCGAACAGCCGCGTCCACCGCATCGGCAGGCCCCAGATCTAGGCCTTGAATGGTGCCATCCGCCGCGAGGATATAGGCGGCATAGCGAGAGGAGTCAAAGCGCTCTGACGCTAACGCGGCGGGATTAAAAGGCCGATAGCGGATGAACTCAACCAACACAGTACCCCTGGGGAGCGTGGCCTGAATGTCCTCCACGGTGGGCGACGCCGTTATGTCAGCAAACGCTGAACTACGGCGACTAAGCTGATCTTCAAAAGTGGTGAGCTGTTCTTCGAGGAACTGGCGCTGGGCTTGATAGGCCTCGGTGGAGAGATCCAGCGGTGGGTTGGTGGTCAGATTAGAGAGTTGGGTGCTGGTGGCATTCAACTCATCCAAAAGAGTAACAGCTCCAGGGTCATCGGCTAGTTGGGCGCGCAGGTTGGTAAACAGGTCGAGAATGCGACCTTTGCGCTGCAGAAGGGTGGTCAGCGCCAGTTGTGCCGCCGTTGCATCGGTGGGCAGGTCATTGAGATGAAGGCTGATAGCAGCATCAGTCGTGCCTGCCATGGTGGCCAGGTACTGACGCTTGTGGGCATCAGAGCCCCCAACCAGGTTGCGACTGAGAACCGTTTCTTCCATGGCCAGGCCTCGGCTCAGATAGGTGAGAGTCGGTTGGAGTTGGCCTTGAGCATAGGAGAGTACGGCCAGATTATTGAGGCTGGTGGCGGTATCGGGATGGTTGGAACCTAAGACTTGCTCATTAATCGCCAGGGCGCGCTGATAGAGCGGTTCGGCCTCCCCGTAGCGCCCCTGCAACCGATACAGCACGGCCAGATTGTTGAGGCTGATGGCGGTATCGGGATGGTCGGGGCCTAAGGCTTGCTCAGTGATCGTCAGGGCGTGCTGATAGAGCGGTTCAGCCTCCCCGTAGCGCCCCTGCAACCGATACAGATCGGCCAGATTATTGAGGCTGGTGGCGGTATCGGGATGGTTGGAACCTAAGACTTGCTCATTAATCGCCAGGGCGCGCTGATAGAGCGGTTCGGCCTCCCCGTAGCGCCCCTGCAACCGATACAGCACGGCCAGATTGTTGAGGCTTCTAGCGGTAGAGGGATGGTCGGGGCCTAAGGCTTGCTCTCTAATCTCCAGGGCGTGCTGATAGAGCGGTTCGGCCTCCCCGTAGCGTCCCTGCGACCGATACAGCTCGGCCAGATTGTTGAGGCTGGTGGCCGTATTGGGATGGTCGGGGCTTAAGGCTTGCTCAGTGATCGCCAGGGCGCGCTGATAGAGCGGTTCGGCCTCCCCGTAGCGCCCCTGTGACTTGTACAGAAAGGCCAGATTATTGAGGCTGTCAGCGGTAGAGGGATGGTCGGGGCCAAAGGCTTGCTCTCTAATCTCCAGGGCGTGCTGATAGAGCGGTTCGGCCTCCCCGTAGCGCCCCTGCGACCAATACAGCTCGGCCAGATTATTGAGGCTGGTGGCGGTAGAGGGATGGTCGGGGCCTAAGGCTTGCTCGTTAATTGCCAGGGCGCGCTGCAAGAGCGGTTCGGCCTCCCCGTAGCGCCCCTGCGACCGATACAGCATGGCCAAATTATTGAGGCTGGTGGCGGTATCGGGATGGTCGGGGCCTAAGGCTTGCTCATTAATTGCCAGGGCTTCTTCGGCCCGTGGAATTGCCTCACCATAACGACCCGCCTGGTAGAGCTCAGTCACCCGCTGGTTGAGTTGATTCGCTGGCTCTAGGGCTTGCTCGGTAGCGCTGGCTGCTCGCGTCTCTAGTCGGTAGGAGCCGGTTTCTCTAGACCCATAGCTATTGACCAGTAGGGTATAGGCTCCGGTGGTCGGTATCGTTAGGGTAATACGGGCAAGGGTGCCCCCAGCGCCATCGTCATCCTCGGCAATCCGCTCTCCCGTCGGGCTCACTAAGATCAGGTAAGCATTAAAGTCGTCGCTGATCAAGTCAATGGTCAGGGCTTCTCCAGCTGTGCCTTCAAAGGGATGGACTTCGTAGTAGCTGCCGTCATCTTCCACCACCGGCGAAGTAGGGGAGAGTTCTCCTGTGATGGTCTGTGGTGTGCGCTCTGTTACCTGAGCAATTGGCACGGGCTGGGCACGGCTGGCGCCGCTAGTGCTTCCGAGCAAGGTTGTACATAGCCCCGCCAAAACCAGAGCATGGAGCCATCGTCCCTGACTGCGCTGCGGCCATGGGTTCAACATCGCTATATCTCCTTCTCTAGGGTTTCAATGCGCGCCTGCAACGCCTCAACCTGTTCGCGCTCACCCAACGTCTCGTACAATTCTTGAGCTGCTTGCAGATGGGCAATCGCCGCATCGTACTCCGTCTGCCCCTCCGCCACCGTCGCCAAGCCCAAATGGTTATCAACCTGCAGCTCTCGCTGCCCCGATGCTTCAGCCAACGCCAACCCCTGCCCATAGCGCTCCCGCGCCAGCAGCGGCAACCCCACCGCTAGGTAAGTCTCTGCTTGTAGCAGGTAAAGCTGGCTATTTTCAGACCCAGCCAGAATTCTAGTCTCTAGAACATCCAAAGCCGATTGGTTCAACGCGTAGCTTTGGCGATTGGGGTCGCTGTGCTCAAACCCCAAATACACCAGCGCTAGGGCAATCGCTTCCACGTCGGGCTCTAGCTGCCGCGCCTTCACCTCGGCCACCTCAGCGTTAATGCGATCGCGCTCAGCCTGGGGCAACATTGCAAAACCCACATCTGGCCCCGTAGCGGAAGAAAGACCACTATCCGTCGTCACGACAATGGTGTAGCGATAGTCAGGTTTTAGCTGGTCTACTTCATCGTAGGTAGCCTGAGGTTCATTCACCTGGGTCGTCCAATTCACCCCTGAACCCTGGATCACAACCGTGTAAGATGTCGCCCCTTCTACGGACTGCCACTGAAGTGTCAGGGGCTCTGTTCCGAGAAGAACCGTGTTGCGAGGGCTAAGGACATGGGGTAAAGAGACATCAAATGGAGCTCGTGATGGATTATTTGCAGATCCAGGCCGTCTCCTGGCAGCAGATCGGCAATAGTCAGCCACAGTGTACGTGCCGACATTATCAAAGTTGTGCCTGCCGCCATTACTGCAATTTAGAGTTACCCGACTATTACGACCTAGCCGAATCTTGTGCGTAGTTGGCAGCAGCATTCCCTCAGAAGCCGGATCGGGCGTGACTAAAAATTGCCCGACAACAACATCACCCCGGACACCATGGATGTAATGAATCCCTTGGTTTTGGCTCCAAGCAGGTGGGGCGATCGCCCCGATAATTCCCAGCGTTAAGCCCGTAGAGGCCATTAGAGCGGCGTAGCGGTAGGTCGGCATAGGTCGTTGTAGTCTAGGGTTGCAGATTCAAAACGTTCGCGGGCTAGCATCAGCCAGGCATTTTCTTCGGGGTTACCGCGATCGCCCAGTTGGCAACAGCGCTGCCAGACCGGCAGAGTATCCGTTTCACCCTGAGCTTGAGCCTCCAGGGTTTGGGCCAGCAGACAGTGGGCCGAGCCAGGGTTGTTAATGTGAGGCTGGGCCTCGCGTTCTGCACTGAGTACGATCGCGGTCTCCAACGCTGATTGAGCAGATGCATATTGCTCCTGCCGAAACAATGCCCAGCCCAGATTTTTATAGAGGCTGTACTTAGTTTCTGGAAAGCTCTGCTGCTCATCCGCCAACGTTAGGCCCTGATTTAATAGCGCTAATGATTTATTCAGGTTAGGTTCTGGCTTTTCCAGATATAATCTGGCCAAATTGTTATACGCCTCTGGCAAATCGCCTCGAATGGCAATTAGATATTGGGTTTCGGCTTGTTCTAGGTTTTGGATGTCTTCGTAAAGGGTGCCGAGGTTATAGTGGGCATCCACATTGTCTGGGTTAAGGGCAATGGCGCGGTTGTAGTTTTGCTCTGCAGAGCCCAGCTTGCCTGCCTCTTGAGCAGTTTGCCCTCGCTGGTTGTACTGCCTTGAAATGCTGGGCAATGCCAACCAAAAAGCAAACAAAACTCCAGCCAACAGCGCCGTAGTACCAAACTTAGCCCTTAGCCGCCAGGGATTTGAGACCTTGAAGCGGTCAAAGAAAAACTGCACCCCTTCGCCACCGGCATCTGTCAAATCGCTACGGGCCTGCAGCAGCGTCAACAGGTTCGACAGCGCAATGGCAGATAGCCCGGCCACTCCAGCCCCACCCAGCAAAAATCGACCGCTAATGTTGATCAGCAGGCCAACAATAATAGCCCAGGTTAAGGTTGTCAGCCCTTTGAATACCCAGTCGTCAGGATTTGAGCTTGGAACCTTCAATGTTTCGTCTAGAAACCACCACCACTGCTCTGGCGATTTTGAAAAGCTTTGGCGATAGGTGCTGAAATTGAGCTGTTCAGCCATAACCGCCGCCTGGTCTTTAAGCTGGCGATCGAGGGCATGAATTTCACTCAGCAGATGGGGCTTGGGCGGGGGCGATTGCTCTATCCCTACATACAGCACATCGCGAGCATTCAAGACTTTCAGCACTTGCTGTTCCTGAGGGCTTTGATCTGCAACAAAAGAAGATAGGGCCTCTCGATAAGCGGTTAGGGCGGCACCAAGAGCGTGAGGGGGCATGGGCTACAACAGAGGCAATGAACTTATCCTAAATGAGGGAGTGGAACGCACCTCCCTTTATGGCTGCAAGGGTCGCCAATCACCAGAGCCGATAAACGCCGCCCAGTAGTAAGGGTGCGCATAGGCAGGCTCTTGTAAAAATGCCAACTGAGTGGCTCGCAACGCCTCAGCACGAGGGGTGCCCGCGAGCAATGTCTGGTAGTACGCCACCATCAGCTTTTGGGTCGCGTCATCGCTCACCTTCCAGAGGCTAATCACCTGGCTCTGAGCACCGGCCAGCACAAATGCTCGACGCAAGCCGTATAGCCCCTCCCCAGTAGAGAGTGCTCCCAGCCCAGTCTGGCAGGCCGAAAGCACCACCAGTTGAGTCCCGCGCAGGTCTAACCCCGTCACCTCCAGGGCAGTGAGAATGCCGTCTTGGTTAGGCCCACTCTGTCCGCCATCAGCAGCCCCGGCCAAAATCAGCCCTGATTGCAGCAAGGGATTGCTAGCGTCATCGGTAGGTTCAAAGAAGCCATGGGTGGCGATGTGCAGAATGCTGGGTTCAGCCTGCTGCTTAATGACCGCTTCGGTGGCATTGGTCTGCGTGTAAACCAATGGATTGGAAAGTAGGGGTGCAATCAGATCAACTTCTGCTTGGGTGCCTGGTAAAGCCGGGAAGATGGAATTTTTGAAATCAATGGCACGAGTATCGGCCTGGGCCACCAGTGCCCCGGCACGGCCATAGGTGGGGTTGCCTATCAGCACAACTGGATTGTCATTGGCGGCAGCATCGGCTATCCGCATTAAGTCACGACCTGAGGTGAGGTAACGGAACCGATAAGTCTCCACCAGATACTGGTCCGCTTCATCCACCAGAGCTTCAAAGGGAACCAGGCTGAGGATACCGTCGGGGGAGATAAACACCGTCGTGGTATCGCCCAGGGCCACTCGCACCGGGGCCATCACCAGGTCATCCAGGACGCGAGCGTCTTCCTTAACTTGGAAAAGTGCCGTATCGGGCGAGGCCAGGCTGGTGGAGAAGGTACGGACAGCCGCGTCAATAACCTCAGCAGGCCCTAGATCTACGCCTTGAATGGTGCCATCCGCCGCGAGGACGTAAGCGACATAGCGTGTAGGTCCAAAGCGCTCTGACACTGATGCTGTGTGGATGAAAGGCTGATAGCGGATAAATTCAACCAAGGCTGTACCCTCGGGGAGCGTTGCCTGAATATCCTCTACAGTGAGCGAGGCCGTGAGGCCTGCGAACTCTGAACTACGGCGGCTGAGCTGGCCTTCGAGGGTCGTGATCTGGTCCTGCAAAGACTTGAGCTGGGCTTGATAGGCCTCAGAAGACAAGTCGGGCGGTGGGCTAGACGTTAGGGTGGAAAGTTGGGTGTTGGTGGCCCTGAGGTCATCAAAAAGAGTAACCGCTTCAGGGTCATCGGCTAGTTGGGCCCGCAGGTTAGTAAAGAGATCGAGAATGCGCCCTTTGCGTTGCAGGATAGTGGTGAGGGCCAGGTGAGCGGCCTCACCACTGATGGGCAGGTCATTGAGGTGGAAGCTAATTGCCCCATCAGTGGTACCAAAAACCGTGGCCAGGTAGTCGCGTTTGTTAGCATCTGAGCCCACTACTAAATTGCGGCTGAGGACCGTTTCTTCGACCGCTAGGCCCCGTTGCAGGTAGTTGAAAGCGGGCTCCAGCTGCCCTTGAGCCCAGTACAGCGCCGCCAAATTATTCAGACTCACTGCCGTATCGGGATGGTCGGGCCCCAGTTCCGCCTCTCGGATAGCCAGAGCGCGCTGAAACAACGGTTCCGCCTCGCTGTAGCGACCCAGCGAATCGTACAGCTCCGCCAAATTATTCAGACTCAGAGCCGTATCGGGATGATCGGGCCCCAGTTCCGCCTCTTGGATAGCCAGAGCGCGCTGAAACAACGGCTCCGCCTCCCCATAGCGCCCCAGCGAACGGTACAGCAAGGCCAAATTATTCAGACTCAGAGCCGTATTGGGATGGTCAGGACCCAGTTCCGCTTCGGCGATAGCCAGGGTGCGCTGAAACAAAGGTTCCGCCTCCCCATAGCGCCCCATTAAATCGTATAGCCCAGCCAAACCATTCAGACTCTGCCCCGTATCGGGATGGTCGGGGCCGAGTTGCGCTTCTCGGATGGCCAGGGCTCGCTGATACAGCGGTTCCGCCTCCTCATAGCGACCCAGCGAACGATACAGCAAAGCCAAGTTATTCAGACTCTGAGCCGTATTGGGATGGTCGGGCCCGAGTTGCGCTTCTTGGATGGCCAGGGCGCGCTGATACAACGGTTCTGCCTCGCTATAGCGACCCAGCGAATCGTACAGCCCCGCCAAATTATTCAGACTCGTGGCTGTCTCAGAATGGTCAGGCCCGAGTTGCGCTTCTTGGATGGCCAGAGCACGCTGAAGCAACGGTTCCGCCTCGCTGTAGCGACCCAGCAAATCGTACAGCCCCGCCAAATTATTCAGACTCGTTGCCGTATCGGGATGGTCAGGCCCGAGTTGCACTTCATGGATGGCCAGAGCACGCTGAAGCAACGGTTCCGCCTCGCTGTAGCGACCCAGCGAAACGTACAGCAAGGCCAAATTGTTTAGACTCGTTGCCGTATCGGGATGGTCAGGCCCGAGTTGCGCTTCATGGATGGCCAGAGCACGCTGAAGCAACGGTTCCGCCTCGCTGTAGCGACTCAGCAAACGATACAGCTCCGCCAAATTATTCAGCCTCAGAGCCGTATTGGGATGGTCAGGCCCGAGTTGCGCTTCATGGATGGCCAGAGCACGCTGAAGCAACGGTTCCGCCTCGCTGTAGCGACTCAGCAAAACGTACAGCAAGGCCAAATTATTCAGACTCGCTGCCGTATTGGGATGGTCAGGCCCCAATTGCGCTTCTTCGATGGCCAGGGCGCGCTGATACAAAGGTTCCGCCTCCTCATAGCGACCCAGCAAACGATACAGCTCCGCCAAATTATTCAGACTCGTTGCCGTATTAGGATGGTCAGGCCCGAGTTGCGCTTCAGTAATGGTCAAGACGCGCTGAAGCAACGGTTCCGCTTCGCTGTAGCGCCCCATCAAAACGTGCAGCAAGGCCAAATTATTCAGACTCGTTGCCGTATTGGGATGGTTAGGCCCCAATTGCGCTTCGCGGATAGCCAGGGCGCGCTGATACAAAGGTTCCGCCTCCTCATAGCGACCCAGCAAACGATACAGCTCCGCTAAATTATTCAGACTCGTTGCCGTATCAGGATGGTCGGGCCCCAATTGCGCTTCAGTAATGGTCAAGACGTGCACGGCTAGGGGAATAGCTTCGCTATAGCGACCTGAACCATAAAAATCTGTCACCTGTTGATTCAGCTGATTCGCCAGGGCAAGATCTTGCTCTTGAGCGGTTGCAGTTCGCCACTCAAGCTGATATTGCCCGGTCTGCCCCGCTTCGAAAGAGCTGGCAATCAAATTGTAGGTACCAGTGATGGGTAAGGTAACCACAATTTGAGAATTGGTGCCCCCGGCTCCATCGTCATTCTCAGCAATCGTTGCCTCATCCGGACCAACCAAAGTGAGATAGGTATCAAAATTCTCACTAGTTAGTTCGATGGTAAGAACTTCGCCAGCCATGCCCTCAAAGGCGTGGGTAGCATAGTAACTGCCATCGTCAAGTTGATTAGAGTTTTGGTCTAGGTGGCCCTCTACAGTTTGAGGCGTGCGAACAGTCGTTTGTTGCGCCACCAGCACGTGGGCTGCCCAACCAACGTTACTGACACTGCCCAGCAGGACCGTGCAAAGACTGGTCACAGCCAGGGTGTTTTTCCAACCAGAGGGCTCAACCACAAGAACACCATTAAGATCAAGGGCTGTGCAAGAAAAATGGACAAAATGGTTATGGCATTTGCAACTGTGCAACCCACAGGATTAGAGCGTAATGCCTACTACCCACAAACGAACTACACACACCATGGCGAGGATTAGTCTTGGTTTACCCAAGCAGGGCAATTAATTAAGCTTGCCAGAAAATTGCTATGAATCATACCTCAACATATTAGGGTCCATCTGAATACTTCGGCTGAGCGAAAGGTGGCTAGAGTCCACACAGTATCGTGTGGACTCTAGCCACCCGGCCAAAGCTATATCCATCGACAAGATTCGTTACTTAATAAATGTCAAGGCCTGTTGAAAGCTCCTCAGTAGCGGGAAAATTGGGCACTCTAGAGGCACGTCCACCCCGTTTATCTATTTATGAGAGAGCTACTTCTAATTCCAATGCTCCCATTTCTCCTGACAGCAGCAGACCACAATCTCACAAAGGCTGCTGAAGCTGACTGCGACCCAGCGTATCCAGACGTTTGCATCCCCTCACCACCACCAGATCTCGACTGCGGCGACATAACCCACCGCAACTTCACCGTCACCGGCGACGATCCGCACGGCTTTGATGGCGATAGCGATGGTATGGGTTGTGAGGCTCGATGATGAACAACAAATCGCATATTCGTTGGAATCGCATCACCTGGCTCGTAGCTCCTATAGCCGCTCTTGTTGGCGGCTTCGTGCTCTATGCTCAACTCACCACCAAGGGAGTAGCATCTGCGCGATGCGTAATTATTCACGCAGATCAGACGATCGCCAAAAGAGCTGGATCCCAGTGCCGGGATAGGTTGCCGGGTGAGCAAGTTTTGAATGTGGTGAAAGACAGCAATGAAGGTCAATCAGCGAAGTAAACAATCGCTCCACTCAAATTACGTTAAAAAACTCATTGAATGTTTTGACTCTAACCGGAAATTCACCAAGAGTTCGCCACAGGCCAATAAAACCGTTAGCTTCCTCAAGAGTGATTTTCTCCTGCTTGATATTCCACACAACAATATCTGCCGTTGAGTAGAGAAAAATGCCTCTACTCAACGCCTCTCTACATGCTTTTTTATCATCCAGGATAAGTTCATATCCGTTGCCTGCTGCAAGAATTATTGAACTTGCTTCCCCGCGTCCGAGCCCCCTCTGATAGAGAGCATCAACTTCCTTATGATGTGCTGGCTCCGTTACCGCAATCTCAACAATCTTTCCCGCTTGGCAGAGTTCTTCAAAAACAGACCGAGGATAGAGCACCTCAGACTTTACAAAATCAGTGCAGGCAATTGTTCGCCCGAGATTCGCCAATAGGTCAAAGCGATCGATTTTGAGAAATGAAATAAGCGGTGAAGCATCTGCAAGAAGCAACGTTTTTTCTGAGCCAGACACAATAAAAACTATTCTTCAGGAAGTAGTCCCGCCATCGCAACGGGGATTAACTCTTCATAAGGAATATCAGCTAGCTGACACACCTCACGGAATCGCCCCTGAGATATCTTCTCCTGCCTGAATGCCTCAATAGCAAGGAGAATAAGCTGCCTAACAAGGTATGGCTGATTCTCTCTCTCTTGTTCTGAGCACTGAAAGTCATATGAAAGTTTTAACGCACGCAGAAGCTGGTTGCCCTGATCCTTTTGTTCAAGGAGCATTTTAAGCTCCTTCTGAAAGATAGCATTAATGTCTCGAAGCCGAATAGCTGCTACGTCATAGCTAACCATGTATTCGTGTGCGATAAGCGCAACATCAGATGCACAAATTTTATGTGCCAATGCATTACTGCGGACTTCATGATGCATCGCTTCGTCAGTTGCCGCATCCCAAATCCAAGAAGAAGCACGGCTTGGCTTGCCTTTATGCATGCGCTCAAGGGTCTCATAGACTCCCGCCGCTGGAATAAGAAACTCACTCGCAAAAGCATTTGCTCGCTTCTCTATGAAGTCATTTCGATTCTTTGTGGACGTAGGCTCGTGCTCCCCCCGGCTGCGATCAACTAAGACATGCGCATACTCGTGGGCATAAGAAAATCGTTGCCGCACAGTCGCGTGTTCTTGATTGACGAAAATAGCAAGCCCGTACTTTTGGTGAGCGATAAACAACCCAGATACATCAGAGGGAAATGGCACTGCAGCGGTCCATACCCCTTGAGAGGCAATGAGAGAAACAATGTCAGGGATAGGACCGGAACCGAACTTGAGTCGTTCCCGTTCAAGAACAGCTATTTCTTTTCCCTGTTCAACTGCCTCCTCATATGTCCGGGGAGATGGTAGCTGATAAGACGGTGGTACTACGTTGGCCTTATCACCGAGCAACTCTCTTAGCCGAACGGCCTCCTTCAAAATCTCCACGTTGTGGGCTACCTCTTGAGTCCACTCAACGGACGCATTCCCGTCAATCCGTCCAATCGTGATAAAGGGGTCTTCCTGTAGCGGCTGGTCAGCAAGGAAGTCGCCCGGGTCGCGGCGATAAAGCCGAGCGAGCTGCTGAAGTTCAAGGCCAGTAACGGTTCGAGTCCCTTTTTCGATCTTGGTGAGGGCAGTCCGGTCTATACCTATCGCCGCTGCCGCCATCTCTTGGCTTAAGCGCACATTTTGCCTTGCCTCTTTAAGCCTTTCTCCAATTGTTTCGTATGTCAGTGCCATGGTCATACCCTCCCTCTTATGTGCCATGATCGCACATTTTGGCAACCCTAAGCAACATAATGTTGACATAGCCGCACATTTTGCTATACTTAGGATGGAGATGTGCGATAGTCGCACTATCCCTGAAAATCGTTTACTAACCAAAAGGCAACAAAATGGCTAAAAACCCACAACACATTGTGCCCCACCCCAAAGGGTGGGCCGTAAAGTCAGAAGGGGCGTCTAGAGCCTCTTCTGTGCATCCGACGCAGAAAGAAGCAATCGAGCGAGGTCGAGAGATCGCCCGAAACCAAAGCTCTGAGCTCTTCATCCATGGTCAAGATGGGCGCATCCGAAGCCGTGACTCTCACGGCAATGATCCTCATCCGCCTCGAGGGTAACTAGTACTACTATGCGTATCCAAAAGACCCGAGTGAAAAACCTCGAAAAAAACCTCCCCGGTATCCAGGGAGCGGCAGAGCTTGTCCTGGTAGTCCCGGTAAGTGAAGTCTCTCCAGAGCGTAGAGAGCAGATAGGCTTCTCAAATACCCCTCAAATTGGGCAAAGAGTTCTGCCAGCGGCTTTAGGCCCTATCTCACGATTAAACGCTGAAGGTTCTTTTATAAGACACCGCGATCAGCCGAAGGAGACCTGTTACCGACAACGAGAGTGGCAGTACACGGAACTACACGGCAAAGACAAAGTCGAAGCCACAAAGATTGTGGATGTTCCCTACCAACAGTACCCACGCACACTCATTCCGCCTCCAGGGGTAGAACTCATAGTAACCGCGCTTCCGGATGGTGTTCTAGCTTTCGCAACAGAAAGCATCGTCCCACTGAAGCTCGACAACCCAGACGAGCTCCGGCATGCCATCAACCTCATGCTAGAGCTGTTCAGGTTTTGCGACGTTTTGGGCAAAAACCTACTACCTGCTGGAGTAGTACCAGTCACCTCGCTTAACTGGCAGATTCTTCCACCCGGCCGAATGCCGTGGGCAACACTGCAGCCGCACATCCAGCCAGTAATTGATCGCCAAAAGCCTGGTAATCGGCCAGTAGTAGCTCATCGACTTGCGCTTATACACAGCTACAGTCCAGAGTTTGCAGCTGTTGGGCACGGTGGCTTTAGCGGATACGTCATCTTTGGCTTCCCGGCTAGAGACATCTACATATGCGAGTGTGCCTTCTACGAGAATGCAACCTATGTCTTTCGCAGTCGATGGGAAGAACTCTCTCGGCTTACAAAAGCCGAGATTCTAAACGACAACCGGCATCTCGCGCGGTTCATCCATCGTCCAAACTGGAAAGGCCTCATCCGAACGCTCTTTAAGGAGGCGCAGGCAGCATAAACCAGCGAGGCTAGATTACAGCCGTATACGCTCTATGCCCGGCGAGAGAATACAGTCTCGCTCGCCGGGCATAGAGCGCCGTTGTTCGTAAAGTGATAGCTCAATGTCTCTGAGCATTTTGATAAGGCTATTCGCTATTCGCAAATTTCCATACGAAAGGAATTGAAAAACTTGCAATGTCTCTTCACACTTCGAGTGCACCAATCCCATTTCAATGAGCCTTCTAATATCTAAGGCATCCTGTTTACCGTCCCTACTTCTCATTAAATTTAGCTTATAGAAAGCAATAAATGCTGGATGGGCAAGTTGTACATCACCAAAACCAGGAATACTTGTATTTCGCGACAGTTGAAATAATGTGTCCTTAAAGACAGGATAAATATAGCAATGATTAGGAAATGTATTATGGTTTCTGGGAAAGTGAGTTGCCATTGCTCCTGGCACGAAATCAACAGGAAAATTGTTGATTGTCTCTGCTTCTATAATTGGTCCTTTGAGGAAAAAAGACTGGTGCCATCTATCTTCTAGTTTAACTGTTAACTGCGAGAAATGAGATTTACCGATGGAGAGTGCCGACCGTAAGATGCTATCTGTATTTTCAAATCCCTGAAATATAATGTCGAGGTCAGTTGGGATTCTATCCGCCAAACAACCGATACTCAGCTGATATAAGTGAACAGCTCCACCAGAAAATATGAAGGCGCTACGTTCTGAGATGCAAAGCTCACGGAGAAAGTTTTGAGATGAGCGAACAGCTTCAAGAAAGTTATTATTCACTTCAAAAATGGTTATAATTATTTAGTTTGAATTAAACGTAATTCATTTAATACCACCTTAAATTGAGTCGCTGTGTGTTTCGCATCACGTAAAATAGTGATGCTAATCATAGAGAGATGTTCTTATCTTACAAACAAGCAAAATTATTCAAGAGCCTCCTAGTTCATAGGCTTATATTCTGCTTCGACGTAAATTTAGCGGATTTTCTATAACCGGATTCGCTCAATTTCATCCAGCGAAATCGCATCTTCCCGCCTATCATACAGCGTGGTTGTGCGAACATCCTCGTGCGCTGCAATCCTTTGAGCATTATCGCGGCTACCGCCGTTGCGCAGGAAATTGGTAATTCCACTCGCACGAAATGTGTGGTTACACGCATCGGTACTCACACCAGCAGCAAGCGCACGGCGCTTCACCATTGCCCATGCTTCCTGGCGCTGTAACCGAACACCAGTGAGTGTGCGAGAACGTCGAGGTGCTGTTTGGAAGAGGGGAGTAGTCTTCTCATCCCACAGATTCGCCTCATCCATATAGAGATCAAGATACTCCTCCGCTGTGTGGTGAACTGGTACCTCATGGTACTTGCCGCCTTTTTCATGAAGTCGAAACCAGTAGCGTTTGCCCTTAGAGAAATAGTCACCCGTGTTCATTCCAAGCACAGCACCAACTCGGGCAAAGCTGAAAAACATTGCCGCAATAAGCGCCCGATCGCGTAGGCCGACGATATCGTCGGTGCTGATGCTTGAGAGGAGCTCCTTCATCTCTTCATCGCTAAGCACCGACGTCTTACCGCGCTTCACTCGATGCTTCACACCACGCACTTCTCCAGCTGGGTTCTCGCGCATCAAACCACCGGTAATCAGCCAGCGGAAGAGCGAGCGAATGGCAGAGAGGTGCTGATTTCTCGTTTGCGCAGACCCTGGGTGAACCTCTACGTACTGGGCCACGACAATAGAGTTCACCTGGTGGAGGCCGAGTCCGGGGTAACACTCCTCAAGCCAGTCAAAGAATCGAGTGAGGGCTCGGTAGTAGGCAAGCCGGGTGTTCGGGTTTCGGATCCCAGCAGTGAAAAACTCAAGGTAGCGATAAGTGGTTCGCTCACTAGCCCGGCTCACGATAGCGGGCAAGAGAAACTCAGTGCCCGAAAGTATGGGTGAACTACTGCTTGGAGGCCGAATGAGGTTACTCACAGTGGATCCATTTAGAGTACAAAGATCACATGTATTAGTCAGCGCTTATTGTATGACATAAAAAGGAATTATGTAATGGAAAAAATTATGGATAGGAGAGTTGGATCCTAAATAATTCTCTGGAATTAGTGGATCCGTTTTGAGCAGGCAGTATGAAGCCTAGTCTCCTGCTATAGTCTTCTTCATGCCGAAAGAGTCCCCCCTCTCGTTAGATAGCAACTACACTGCTTTTCTTGATGGATTAAAGCGGCGCATTCGCACAGCGCAGGTCAAAGCAGCCCTCGCTGTCAACCAAGAACTCATCCTTCTCTATTGGCATATTGGGCAAGAGATCATAGCCAAGCAGAAGCAGGCAAGCTGGGGCAGTAAGGTCATTGACCATTTAGCTCGGGACTTGAAGCGCGAGTTCCCAGATATCAAAGGTTTTTCCCGGTCAAACCTCAAATCAATGCGGGTGTTTGCCGAGGCCTACACCGAGGAGCAAATTGGCCAACAGGCTGTTGGCCAAATTCCGTGGAGCCACAACATCCGCATCATAGAGAAGGTAAAAAATCCGGAGGCACGGCTCTGGTACGTTCAGCAAACTGTTGAAAACGGCTGGAGTAGAAACATCCTTGAGATGCAGATCGAAAGCGGCCTCTTTGAACGAACAGGTAGTGCTGTCACCAACTTCGAGCGAGCGCTCCCTGCTCCTCAATCTGACCTCGCACAGCAGCTCCTCAAAGACCCGTACAACTTTGATTTCCTTACCCTCGGCAAAGACGCACAAGAGCGAGAACTTGAGCGTGGGCTCGTTGATCACATCCGCGATTTTCTTCTCGAACTCGGTATGGGCTTTGCTTTCTTAGGCAGTCAGTATCCCCTCGTGGTGAGTGATAAAGAGTATCGCCTCGATCTCCTCTTCTACCATGTAAAGCTCCACTGCTACGTTGTGCTGGATCTCAAAATGGGCGAATTCGAACCGCAGCACTCAGGCCAGATGAGCTTCTATGTTGCTGCGGTCGATAACCTCATGCGCACCGAACGTGATGCCCCCACGATCGGCATTATTCTCTGTCGAAGCAAAGACAAAACCATTGTGGAATATGCGCTCCAGGGGACCCAGCAGCCGATCGGAGTTTCAACCTTTCAAACCCAGGGACAACTTCCGCCAGATATCCAAAGCAGCCTACCTACGGTGGAACAATTCGATCTGGAACTAAGCACTGCTATTGAGGAGATGGAGGACGGTGAAGCCGACACTACCGACGATTAATTAATTAGCGCGAATACGCTCTCGCACCACTGGTGCGAGTTTTGCGTGCGCCCTCTCTACTCGTCCACCGACAATACCTCCTAATTCGTTTTCTCCCATGACTGTTATCTAGCGAGCTGCGTAGACCACCTCACCATTGAACCCGCATAAAGCTTTCGGCCACTGCCGTGCAAGCCAAGTGTACATCCGGCCCACTCTTAGCCCCCTCACTTCGACTGAGATCCAAATTGCTCTCGACTCTGATCAAGTGCCCTCTGAGCCCCAGCTGTAAGGACCTGAGCAACATTGTTTTTACCGGCAGCACTGAGGTCAGCTAACGCGGCGAGCACCTCTTCAAGGTCATCCTTAAAGCTGCCCACAAGCACTTCTTTGATGCACGCCACATTGTACTCTTCATGTTGATAGGCATAGGCAATCTCTCCGCTCAGCAATCCAGCGTCCACCATATCGTTCTGACAGGCTATTGCCCTCGCTAGCTTGCGAATATTTTCGAAGTTAGAGAGATCAAAAAGTGGGTTTGATGCCTCTTGATCTGTGGGCCAATCCTCATCGGGCCAATCAGCGCAGCCAGGCGGTTGTACCGAAATATATTCAGCCATAGTATTACCGTTGTTGAATGTGGATATGTGCGGAGCTGCGAATTACGCGGGTTCTAAGTTTTGCGTTAGTGCAGTGACAGTTGCCAGCTCCTTTTTCCTTTTCTGCTGCTTGTAAGCGATTATCCTACCCTCGCCTTTCCCTCTCCACTAAATACGCTTCAATCCTCCTCAAATGCACCTTCGGACTCCCCCGGTTGGCCACCCAATCGCACAGCAGTTCGACGTTATAGAGAATCATCCGCCGGCCTGAATTCGTATACACCCAGTAGATCCCTTTGATTAGGTATCCCTGCTTCAGCCAGTAGTTCTTCAGGCACGAAGAGGATAACCCAATGAGCTTTATGGCGTCTGCCGTTTTGACCCACACTGGAATCGCTTTATCGCCATCCTCAATGAGCACTATCTTACCTGGTGCGAAGCTCGGCCCGAGCTCAATGAGCTACCGCTTACGGAAAGATGTTGGCAGAAGTAGCCCTTGCAGCGTTCTCAGTAACAACTATTAAGAATGCTGCAAAGACCGACCGCTCCTTCCCCAACATCTCTCCGTAAAGACGCCTATTTACTCCTCCGCTGATATATCAACAGTAGTGTCGCCGTCTCCATCTTTGACGGAGTCTCCATCATCCTCATCACCATTTTTAGAATCCAAATGTTCCTTGTCTTTATTGGCTTGAAGCAGAAATTCAGCACTTCGTCGCTGCGCAAAATACTCCCGTAGCCTGCTATGAAAGACGTCTCGAATCTGCCCCGATTGAGCCGCTTCCGCGAGCGCTTTGGCAACCATAGCAGGAATGAACTGTACGATGTCTCGCGTAGCATCCTGTACGGCACTTTCAATAGACTCTCTTATTCCTGCATTAATAGCATCTTCAAAAGAGCCCATTCCAGCAATCACAGCCTCATCTGTCTCAAGCGCCGACGAGGAGTCCGGTGGCTGGAAACCTCCTCCACCCGGCCAATTTTCCTGGGTAGAGGAACTTGCTTGTCTCATTCTACGCGCTGCACAAATTTCCTCGTGTGTGCGGCCAGCATCAAGCATCTTCCGTACCGGTACAAACCGCTCAAGCAGTTCAGAACCTGTATAGAATCGCTTACTTGTTGAGAGCCCCGCAGTTTTAAGGCTATCCGTCACTGTGTTAGCTGATAATTCGGTAATTTCAGCAATTTCTTTCTTTGAATAATCACGGTCTGGGTCAAAATTGTAGTTCATGGCAGTTACCACAATGAAAAGAACATCAGAGCAAATCACTCAACACAATTAGTCAGCTGTGTTATCGTCGGGAATCTCCAGGTAAACGGCCATATCTTTAATGACATTCAATACTTCGTCATAGACACAGCCACGTAGTTCGCTCTCAAAGATTTCAAAGTTATCCATGACACCTTGATTCTTTGGACGATTAGTAGGTTTTGGCTCATCTTCACTCGGCCTCTCACCAGTAATTAGCCAGTCGCTTCGGGCATTACTCCAAAGGCTTGGTAACTCCTGATCTGGTGGAAGAGGGCGAAGAATCACTTTTTTTGTGCGGGGCGGATGACGCTTCACTACCTGATCCCAAGGGAGATGCTTTTCTAGCTCTTCTCCCCACTTCGGTGTCTTGAGATAGAGAGTGATACCATGCGCCTTTGATGGAAGAGGCAGATTGAGGAAGGTTCGTTCGTGGACAATGTTCTCCACTGATCGACGATTTTCTTCCTTTCCACTAGTTCCACGTTTGTCAAACGAGACTCCTACATCGGTCTCGCGCACCACGTCACGGCCAAACTGACTCGCACACCACCGAGCTGTTTCAGGAGAAGATGCCCGGAGCATAATTTTCCAACTAAAGTTCGCAAGGACTGCCTCCGCCCGATCATCGTAGGAGTCCTTAGCTCGTAATCCCTCAATGGATTGAAACAATATAAATAGAAGTCCTCCGCGCCCACGAATAAGCTCTGATGCCTCACGAAATTTTGGAATAGGACCGTAAAAATTGAAGTCGTCAGCCACAACAATCTTGTCTTTTTTGTCACTCTCGGGAGAAGCCATAATGATGTCCAAGCTTCGAGAAATAATGGCTTGAGCGATTGGACGCTCGACGTCGTATTTTTCAGGGTTAATCTTCACGACGAGGATAGAAGCTTCCGTATGCCCCTTCCAAAAGTCCACAAGGCTTATGCCTGATTCAGAGTGTTGGTACTTTGCGGCAGGCGTCATAAGATAGAGCCACACGCGCGACATAACCTCAGTTCGAACCTTATTGAGATGCTCCTCTCCATCCTTACCTGCAAAGAGCGTATTAAGTACCCACTGGCCCGGTTCGCTCTGCCTAAGTATCCTTTTAAGAATTACTGGATCAGCAAGAGCGACATTCACTAAGTCATCCATGCCCCATACTCCTTCAGTTACCTGGTGGATCGAGATGACACTTGCAACAAACAGCGCTCGGCCAGCGTTGCGGAAAAACGCATTATTGCCTTCCATTTCAGGGAAAAGCACATATCCAAGCTGAGCAATAAGCTGGGGAGAGGCAAAGTCACGAGCAATATTCCAAGTCTTGCCGTCCTTGTAGGTAAATGTCACAAGCTCATAGAGCACACCTCCTGCCCGTACTGCCTTTAAAAAATCCTCCTTCGTTTCTAAAATGAGCAGTCGTCTCGACGGGTCAGCACGGACTGCTTCAATCAACGTTCGCGCTGTTGGACCCATCGTAAAGTTCTTTCCGGCACCACTTGCTCCAACGACTGCGACATGACCAAGCTCATCCAGACCAACTTTATGCCCAGCAAACGATATGGGCGGTCCGTTAAGCATTTCGTACGCATCTTGATAGTGGTGTGTAGGGCGTTGAAGAGTGCTATCGCCAAGTCTTTCTGCCCTAATAATCCGACGAGCCACATCGCTCGGCGTTTCAGCAAAAAAATCACCATGCATCTTTTCTTACCTCATCATCTTCAGGTTTATTCTTTTTGGAAGAATTCTTCCGTCGCTCATCCAAAGCCTTCTTCAATCGTGGGATTATTACCCCTGGATTCTGCACCTCGTACTCAAGACGTCGCGGCTTAAACACATCAGTAAGTACGGTCCTTGTACCCAGGGCTACTAATTGCCAGCCACTAGCAAGCAGCAAGAGCAAAAGCCCTACAACAAACCAGTTCCTAGAGACAAGAAACGGTAGAAATGGCCAAAATAAGCATCCGGCGACAAACGACCCGGTCATGATCACAAAGCCCGCTAGATAGCCCCACAAGATATCCGTGAGCCATCCCCCTGTCGGGCGAGCAACTTCGTAAAATTCGCCATACAGGTCGGAGTGAGCCCTTCGAAGCTTTAAGAGTCGCTCATAGTGTTCGGCGGCTACCCATCCGGAGACCCCCCATACAAGTGCACAGAGCCACTGTAGAATCCCTTCCCACCAATGGAGCGGAACTGGATGGAGCAGAAGGTTTGCGGTCCATGCCTCCATAACAGGACCGAAATGTGGCCCATAGGCATAGCCAAGCAGCATGCCCAGTAACACTGCTGTGGGTCGATTGATGGCTGAGAGAAGATCCCCTGTTGATCGGAGCATCTCGTGCTCAATGCCTTGAAACACCCTTATGTAGACGGTGATGACTTCTTTTAAATACCTACTTGTCTGAATCACTAGCGAGTTGAAAGATTTGCCAAGTTTCTTCACAAACCTGAACATTCTGCTTTGAAGCTTACGAAGCTCGCCTTGCGAAGGACGTTTCAGTCTAAAAAAGTGACGCATTTATTGTTGCCTCCCTAGTCGTAGGAATGTCGAAAAGTTCTACGGACACGAATCTCAGGTGAGTTTGGCTTGATGTGCCGGTTCTGCTTCAAAAGAACTAGCTGCTGAGTACGGCTAATCTGGCCCGTCGCGTAAGAAAAATTAATTGCGAGTCGGCTTTTAGGAACCCCGTACCGTGGAGTCCTATGGCCGCTGTATGAATGCAGAAACAGCCGCTGGCTTTGGCTTATTTGCCCAGTCCAGTACTTGGTCTCAATTGCAAGCCGTGTCTGTTTCTTTGGCGGACGAGTGTATTTCTTATACGTCGCGTGATCGATCTGAGAGGTGTAATAGAGAAAGCGAAGCTTGGTGCGAAACCGTTGTGCTCGCTTCTGGCTCTTTGCGCGCGCATCACTGAGCGCCCCTTCAAACGAATACTGAGGCCGGTTCTTTCCCTGGGGGTTACTACTATGCCGCCTTACAAGAGAGCGGGTAAGAGCCCAAATATCCCTTTTGGGGGCCGACGCCACCTTACCGCTTGGTACCGAAGCACTCCTTCGACGGTCTTTCGCAAGTGCACCAGCCCGACGGTTGATAGCCGCTGCCTGCTTTGACGCTTTTGCCTGCCAGGACGGAAAGGTTGAAGGTTGCGGCTGTTGAAGTTGCTGCCTTTCCTTTACGCGATCCCGTAAGACCGCAAACACTGCCTGGTCAGTAGCCTGTTTTATGTACTGATCGCGCGATCGCCCCAAAAACGAGTCTGTGTCAAATTTAAACTCCTTCTTTGCGATCGTTTGCCACTCTTGCTGACGGAGCGCAGCTGTCTCTACAGGGGGTTTTTCAGGCCTTGTCCTAAGAACCGCTGCTTGCACCTCCTTGGAGATTGGATTAGGCACATTACGGAGAGCCTCCCGAATCGTTTTACTTCGAGGGCTGTACCTATCAAGAAGCCCTTGGGGAATCTCCTCACCTCCGTATCCCTGAACCGTAAAGCTCCGCCCATTCTTAATAGGTACATTTGGAAACTGGAGGTACGACGACTCAAACTCCCTTGCAAGATGACCGCGCAGCGAATCTCGAAATACCTGCCCTATCTCAAAAATTGTCTCTCGCTTAAGAAGTGGCCTTAAATCAAGTGCTCCATACTTGCCATCTTGCCGAACCGCACTTGTAAAAAGAACGTTATGGACATGTAGTTGTGGCATCCCAGCGCGATCTTCTATATGGGTAAAGCACCCCCATATAGGCAGAGCTTGTGTGCGTACACTTCCCCCTGCACCGGTTCGAGTGAAGCAATAGTTCTTTTCAATATGCGCGCGCGTGTCTTTTGCCGCAGCCTCAAGAGAAGCTAAGACCCTTATCCTAGTTTCGTGGCTTCCAGCAGCAAACATGGCAGTTGCGGCTGGTGGAGCGGAAAATACGATGTCATCTGCAACGACGGCTTTTCGAGGCTTGCCATCGTACGTGCGCTCGGTAAGCCCTTTACGCATTGGATCATAGGTCTCTGGATGAAGCCCTTGAAACAGTGCGGCGAAGCGTTGATCGTTCTCACGTATGGGCTCTCCAAAAAGCCCGAGAACTTTTGCCCCCTCTCCATCGAAGTGACCAAGTGAAATCTCGTCGTCGTCGTCCTTGTTAGGAGACAAACCAAGATAATGCTCAGGACCTAGCTTGGTGTAATACGGAGCTTTCGCACTACCTAGATGAAGAAGCATTTCCGTGGCTACCATCCGGCACCTCCCCCCGCAAAAAGCTCCTCCATAGACTCATGAGCCTCATCAGGAGAGAGGCCACTGCCGTGGATAAGGATTAGTTCCATAGCAACGTAGTGCGCTACCTTAAGCGCCCCGACGTCTTGGCGTAGCGCCTGAACCTCGTGCTTTAAGTGCTGCAACTCTTCAACCTGAAGAGTGAGGATTTCGGCTATTATTTTTTCTGGTGACTTGTCCGGATTTTGATTCGCATCCAGCGAAGATGTGGGAGTCATAACGGTTAGCAGCGGTAAGTGGGTTACATAAATGGGTTCTCGTGGGGCAACGGTTTCTTTGGTTGCGAGTGCGCCAGTTTTAGTTGGCAGACTCGCTCTTTGCCCCACGCGCTTATCGCTTGGTTACTGTGGTATTTGAGGCCTTATAGTGGTCCTCGCTATTTCTCAGCGTCCTCGGCGTGGCTACCTGCAAGCAGGCGCATAAGGAGAGGGCTAAGCAGTGGTTGCTCATGGGCATGCCATCCTGCCTTAAAGCAGGTGAGCCCAAACCAGCCGATAACCAAAAGCGAAATGATGAGCGAGATGATGTTGCTCAGCTGTCGTAGCGGATTCATGGGTGCCACTTCCTAGGAATAGTTATTGGGCATCGAGAGAAATTAGCGTTCAAAGCCGTTTGGCATCCGGGCATCTCGGAACGAGGTAAAGAACGTAAACGTTCCATCAAGATTGGCCATCTCAAAGTTCGCCCCCTCAAATTCGGCGTTACCGAGATCGGCATTTGATAAGTCCGCACTAACAAACGTGCTGCCTGGAAGAATGCCGCTACCAAAGTTTGTATGGGTCAGGACTGCACCTTGAAATACTGCTTCTGAGCCATTAACCCGCTGGAGCTGGGCTCCTTCCATATAGGCGCCAGAAAAATTGGCATTGGAGATATTCGAATCGCTCAAATTTGCTTCTGTAAGCACTGCCCCCGCGAGATTTGCTCCCACTAAGCGCACCGATTCAAGCTTTGCTCTCGATAGGTCAGCATTGCGAAGGTCAACCCCCTCAAGATCCAACCGGGATAAATCGACCTCTCTGAGGTCGCACCCATTACACGATCTGGTTTGCACGAGCTGTTCTACGTTCCACTGTCTTTGATCGAGAATCGCCTGAGCGGCTTCTTCTTCTCGGCGTTTACGTTCTTCCTCTTGGCGTTTTAGCTCTTCTTGACGACGCTGCTCAGCTCGCTCTTCGGCTGCACTCAGCTGCGCCTTGCTTTGAGCCTCTAGTTCGGCCAGCTCCGCCATGTGCTTATCGATTGTTCGGGTCTGGTATCTCCAAAACCCTCCGACAATGATCGTGCCTAGCAGTAGCCCTAAAGGAGGTGCAAGCCACCAACGGAAAGTGCGAGCTTTCTGATGCCTTTGTTCACTGACTTTCAGCGCCTCGTGGGCAACCCGAGCCGATTGATACCGGTCAGCGGAATTTGGCGATACACACTTATCAATCCACTTTAGGAAATACTCAGGAGGTGCTGCTGCTGCTGACCCTTTCAGTGACTCCCGATAGCTGTATCGAAACGTCCGAGGGTCTCGAAGCGATGCAATATCACCAGGGTCTTTACCGGTTAAAAGACAAATTGCAATTACGGCTATGCCGTAAATGTCACCGTGAGCTTCTGCCTGGCGATTAAGCACCTGGTCGGGAGCGGTAAATCCTGGTGTGCCCCCGAGCGCCGTAGTGACCGCCACTGAGTCACCGCTTGAGCGTGCAAGCCCAAAGTCGATTAGGTACACCGATATACCGCTACTCAGGTCAACAAGAACATTCCCAGGCTGAATATCGCCGTGGCACAGGTGGCCCTTCTCATGAACGTACTGAAGGATAAGCAGCAGCGACGTTGTAATCGCACGCACCTCGGCTTGGGTAAACACCCGATGGCGCATCTGCGCTGCAAGCGAGGTAGCGTTTACATACTCTTGAACAAGGAGAAATCCATCATCCGTCTCATGAGTCTCAAGCAGCTTAGGGATTGCCGGATGATTAAGCTTCATTAGCGCTCGGATTTCTCGCTGATGAAACTCCCAACCTGACCAGTCACTACTATTCGCAAACCGGAATTGCTTTAGGACGAAGGCGTTCTTGAGCGCTATATCGGTCGCTTTATAGGTGATTCGGCCACCTTCGCGATTACGCGACAGCTCTTCCAACCGAAACTTACTCGGTGGGAATTTGTCCTCTAAGGTGACTTTTGTACTTGAAGTCATAGCTGCATCCTTCTTTTTCTATCTGTATTTGGGCCAAGAACAGACAAAATGGGGAAACTGTAGGAGAAAACGCTCCCCCATTAACGAATTACCTAGCTTCCGCGCTATTGTTGGCGGGGCTTACACACACCAGGCAGTGTCCGCAGATCAACAAAGGCATCTACTTCGTCTTTGATTTCCTGAGACGTGCTGTTGGGAAACCCCCAAACCTCTACTCGCTTGCCAAGCGATCGGAGGTACCTAAAGGCGTGGAGGTAATCGAGATCTCCGCTCAGGACGACGCAGGTGTCAAAGCGCTCTGGGTGGGCCAGAATGTCAGTGATAAGCAAACAATCAATATCGGGATGCTGCTTACCGTTTTTAGGCCTTCCTGGGAGCGCCTTAATCGTGGTGTAGCCAGCAGATTCAATCTGCTGTAGGAAGCGCTCATGCTCCGCACTAATTCCAAAGGCCTGAGTAAAAAAATGAGCTTCTGCAACACCCTTAGTCCCCTGCCCAGCCTGCCGCAGCACTTTATCGAAATAAACATGCACGCTATTCTCACGCGCAGCTGCCAAAATATTGGGGTTATCAACGGCAAGATAAATTCGCCCACGAGGGCCATACTTGAGTTGTCGTTGTTGTTGTTGAGCTATCAATAATAATGGGACCGAAACCCTGCTAAGTACTACCGCTATCAGGGCGACAACCGAATCATGTATCGCAACAACCAAAGCATCTAGCATTCGCCGTATACTCCACTTTCGTTTGGTCTAGTTGGTTTATCTGCGTACACAATCTCGCCTTCTACTCTGTCGAGTCGAAGGGAAAACAGGCTATGTACAGCACACGCTAGGGTGAGCTTGGGGAAAATCTAAAGGGGCAAGTGATGAACCTTGCACATTGACACCTATCCGTTGGTCCCACGCGTTGTGGGTAATCCGACATGCAGGTGGGTTTAGTTAATTATGAGCACTGGGGAGACGAGCTTTTGAATGCATAATGCATCTCCTGAAATCAGAGAACGTTTGATCAATCCAAGGAAACTCTTCCCGTGAAGCTGTCCTCATAAGCTTGATTACTAAAACTCAGCGGCTCAGTCGACAGATTATGCTCTAAGAAGGCTAGTACATTAAAACTAGCTTTCAGAGATGAAATTAGCATAAACCATATTTTTGCTGTGTGGAAGCAAAACTAGTACAAGCACTTCGTTTGCTACCAACTTGGACCGCATTCTCAACTTGTGCTTCACGTTGTCTTAAAGACTTCAAAAACTATGCTGGCCAGCCTATAAAGATTCCCGGACAAAGGATTTTGCAATGTGAAACAGTGAACAGCACACCGCAACTTGGCCCCAACTTGGGCTTCCCACCTTATCTTATGGCAGACCCAGTCATCACTTTATCGGAAGAAGAATGTGAAAGGCTTCGGCAGGACTTCCGCGATACGTTCGCAGGAGCAGGTTACGTAAATCACACCTCCTTTATAAAGAAATGTATCGAACTTAAACATTGCACCCAAGAAGACGTGTGTACGGCGAAAACCTGCAAAGCCATAAGCCATCAAACTCGTCGTAGTTTCCTTTCAAGTACTTCGGTTCGGTTCCGTCAATCAACAGTCGAAGTACTCTGTAAATTTCTTTACCAAAAGTCATATTTTGAGTGGAAGCAATCGATAGAACTACTTCCTCCACCAGCTGAACCCCAACAGAAAACAACCTCTCGGTCTGGCTTTGTGCAGATTCACTCCAAGGTCGAATATTACAATCAGGCTGTTTCTATACTGCAACAAGCAACGGAAGAAGTCTGGCTTTATGATTATTCTTTGGAGATAAGTCTTAGTCCTACAGAAGATGAATTTCTGCAATGTCTGCATAGAGGGGTCAGCATAAACGTCCTTTTTCTAAATCCTGAAAGTGAGCAGATTCCTAACCTAGCGCGCCTTTTGAATGAGGAAGAAAGTATATTGAGGAATGCTTGTAAAAACAGTGTCGTTCGTGCACTTCGACGTCTTAAGCAATTCCACTCGGATTTAGAATCCCGAAATAAAAATTATCATAGAGCATTCAATGTAAGGGTAACCGAAGATCTACCACGCCTAGGTGCTTATCTTTATGATCCAGAGAAAAGCAGTGGCAAAAGTTTCTTCCTACCATCAGTTAATCGGGTTCCTACGATGAAGCTCCCTATATTTGAATTTCAAAACCTGCCCGAAGGTGTAAGCAGTCTTTACATGAAGGGAATCAGGAAGGAATGGGCAGCAGCAACTACACTCCACAGTTTCCTTACCCAAAATCCCCACCATTTAGAGGAGCATTATCCAACGTTCTTTTTGGATTATCCAGAACACCCTGAGAGCTAATGTCAGTTAATCATGTCTAAAAGGTTGTAGTGACTTTTAAAGGAGCCTTTAAGTCACCTTGGCAGTTGCTCGATCTCAGAGCACTTTAGTGCATTGGTGTGGGGACTCTAATTGGCTAATAAATGGGGCCTTAAGGTGGTTATCAATTGGTAAATACGCTGGTAAGTCGGTGGGGAGAGCTGGGGTAAATGACTGGTGAATTACCCAGAATCACCCAGTGAGTACCCTGTAGGGTACTCACTGGGTAAAAAACTCACGACGATTCAGTTGCTGATTGATCAGGCTTCTTACCTGTAACACCAAAAGGTATTGTGTCATCATCATCATCATCTTCGGGGAAAGACACAAGCTTACAACCACCTTCCGCCGCACGCCTTTCCTGCTGCTCTATCAAATCAGCCACAATAGCATCGACATCGTAGTTAAATTTTTGCGCGTGCACGTCACGCGCTTCGCGTACCTCAGCGATTATTGAGTCTTCCCTTTGATTAACTTGTTCCTTCGACATAATCCCACCAATCCATCAACTCTAAAGGTGTACATATTGAGGGCATTAAATACCCTGCATCACCGCATACCTTACGAATAGCTCGTTCCATCAATGCATTTGCGATATGTTTACAGTTCCACGTAAGCAAAAAATCAATCCCATTAACGGCAGCAAGCGCAATATGAACAGCATCCTCGGCGGCTTTTTGAGGGACTATACGTCGTTCCACCAATTGTTTTGCAAGATCCGCTGCTCTTGCATCAATAGTGAGAGATTCAATTTGAGCAATCAACGAAATTCTCCGATTCCGGGCTTCGTCATCACCTATATTCGCCTCCTGGTACACCAATTCCGAAACAAATAATCGGTAATGGGCTCTCTGAAGCGTCCACCACTCAGACGTAATTTCTTGATGAGCGGCTATAACTAAATCCCGACTACCCTTGCTCGCCAAATAGCTCACAACACTTGTTTCAATATATACAAACGGCTTTCTAGTCATATTCATATTCGACCCTGTGTAGATAGACTCCTCCGATAAACAAGGAACCATCTGTTCAATCAAGGCGAGGCCCCCGCATAGAGGGAGCCTCGCCACTTAATCATTCACAACTTTAGTACTCGCTCGGTAACAGAAGAACTCCGGTGCTTGGCCTTAAGAAACCCAAGTCCTCGTCGCCATTCTTCTTTGAGCGGGCCTCCCAGTGGCACCACATATGGGCTAAGTAAAAGCGCATCTGTGAAAGCGGAAAGTCTGTGTAGCCGATTGTTTGTTCAACGACTACATCATTTTCATCGCGCTCACATCGCATCACCGCACCAGAACCGTGCTTATCCTTCTCAAACGTCCAGAACTGCATATCCTGAAGCCTCTTATTCTTCTTCACCTTCGGATCCGTTTGCCAAGAACCAATCACGGTGAGCATCCAGAGAGCCTGGCCACGGTGCACCACGTGGCGCACTCCGTCGGTGTAGACAAACGGATGCCACGGCATTCCCGTTTTCCAGTACTGTTCAGTGCATCTGAACTGGCGAAGGTCTTCCTCTCGAAGCGAACCCTCGGTATAGTCAGCAGTCATAGCAATGCCTTTTTTTGGGGCCATCCATAGTCGGTTGTGCGCTTGTGGATGGCCTCGTTTCTTTCTTTGGGCTCACTTCCGAAACTCGTTTTCGGAAAGTGTGCCGCGCACACTTTCCTTAACAGCTGGATTTTTTAAGGCTGGGTGAATCGTCAAGGGGAAGCTTCACTAGAGAATTTTGGGGGGTACCCGCATGGAGCGAAGCGACAGGTGGGGGGAGCCAAAATTGTCTAGTGAAGTCCCTTGACGAGAGGGGCCGCCGTAGAGGCCCCTTTCCTAAAGGAAGCGTCCACACAAAGAACAGCAGTGGAAAGCGACCACAGCAGTCCCAAAGCAGCACTTTATTCCCACAAAAACAAAGATCTCGAAGGTTTTTGCGGGCAGTGCATTCTTGCCAGGTAAAAGGCTCCGCTGCTGCTCACGTTACCCGGAGCAACGCTCCAAAGAACTTCTCCTCGCGTGAGGGATCGGAAGGGGCCGCCTTGGCGGCGTCCGCTAGGACCGAGCGTCGTCTCGACGACGCGAAGCCCTGGAAGAGCCCGGTCCCCTGACAGCAGTCAGGGGGCACGCCCTACTCTTTCTTCCCATTAATGCAGTTCTTTCTCATCTATGGCTTCTTACTTCCTATCTGGAACTCGCTTGACTCAAACACCATACGGGTCTTTCGACTTCAAATGGTGACCAGAGAACGGCTCCTCAGACGAATGGTTGAAGCAGAATAGAGAAATAGAGCGAAACCTGAGGTCGACGGCTACAAAGCGACTTTTGGCAAAGCTTTGAGATCATAATCTGGTGGGCCTAACGAGAGTTCATCAGGACCGCGCTCATACTGCTTTAACACGTTGGTTAAGTGCCTTTTCAAAATTCGGGTGAAGAACCCCCCAGTTTTGCACTAGGGGCAGCATTACAAATCGACCTATTAGCTAAGAGACGTTTGCTATCTCGGCCCACATTTATCTCAGATAATTGCTAACCCTCGCTGGTAAACCTGAGACATCAGAAATTAAGGATTCGTGCTGTTGCCTTCATCATTATCGTCAAGCAACCCAAAAAGCGCTGTTGCCCCAGCGATCGCGATCGTGTTCGTCGTGTTACTCAGCTGTTTTTGAACATCGGTGGGGTTAGGCAGGGTACCGATGTAGAGGCTGATGCCAGTGGCGCTGGTGGTGATAACTGTAGCAAGAGTAAGTAGTGTTCTTTTCATTGTTTGGTTACCTGGTCAACTTACTCTCAGTCTGTCAAAGCCCTATGGAACAGGCTGTTCAGCACTTGTTCAGCCAGTGTTCAGAGTTGTTCACGAGTGTCCAGATGTGTCCATGTGGATAGAATGATGACCAGGCTGGAATAGCGGAGCAGTGGGATGGATGGAGCGATCGCGCAAGTTGGCTTTGACAAATTGGACACAAGCGAACGATGCATTGAATCTATATTTCGAGGGCAATAAATCGAAGCTGACAGAGCACGTTAAGATGTCCCGCACCACCATCACCGCTTTTTTCAATCAAAAGCCTGTGCGTGAAGCGAAGTTCCGTAAGATCTGTTTAGCTTTGCGGCTGAATTGGCAAGAAGTTTCTACGGTTCAGGCGATTCCTGCGGAGAGCTTTGCTAACGCTTCCCAATCCGAAAAGGAGACTGCTACACTCCAGCACATTCGAGAACATTGCCGTCAAAAAATCTTTAACCTTCACAGTCGGATGAGATTGCTGAGTGGGGAGGAGATTGGAGTTGATCAGCTTTATGTCGATGTCTGGTTGCTGAATCGCTCGCCTCGTACCTTTCAGGTGTCTCAAGATAAGCTGCTGCAAACCTTTGATTTGCGGAACGATCGGCTGGGGTTAGGCGATCGCATCAAACGCAATCCGAGTTTTGAGGTTGCCAATACTAATGCAAAACTTCTGATTCTGGGTAAACCCGGTGCAGGAAAAACAACCTTTCTCAAACACTTGGCAGTGGACTGGTGTAAGGAACAGTTTCAGCCAGATCTGATTGCGGTCTTCATCGAACTTCGTCGCATTCGGGATGGGGAATGGAAGTTACTGAACGCGATTCGCCAGGAATTGGGACTGGAAACTTCAGAGCAAACTGAAGAGTTGCTGAAGCAAGACAAACTCCTGGTGCTGATGGATGGATTGGACGAAGTGCCAACGAGTGAACTGCGACGCAAGGCCCAGAATCAATTTCTAGAGATGGCAAATCAGTATGCCAATAATCGATGGATTTTGACCTGTCGCACCCAGATTATTGCATCGATTCCGGATTGGCTCACCTCAGTGGAAGTAGCAGACTTCAGTTCAGAACAAGTGCAGCAGTTTGTCCAGAACTGGTTTCAGGCAAGCGGAGAATCGGATGCAGAAGTGTTGCAGCAGTGGGAGAGGCTCAACAATGCCGTAGAAAAGAATCCGGCACTGAGGGAGCTGACAGTGACTCCGGTGTTGTTGAGTCTGATGTGTTTAGTCCTCCACGACGAAGGAGAAATGCCCCCACGAATGACTGATCTTTACAAAAGAGGGATTCGGTTACTGCTAGAGAAATGGAATGATACCAAGGCAATCGAAGGGTGGGAGGTAGGTAGTGACACCTACCGAAAATTAAGTGTGGAGCAAAAAGAATCACTACTGCTTGAGATTGCCGCCCGCAAATTTGAGAACCCAAAGAACTTTGTTTTATTTGAACAAGCAGAGATTGGCACTCAGGTTGCCCAATTTCTCCACCTCGCTAGCCACAAAGAAGGTGTTGCAGTCCTGAAAGCAATGGAAGCTCAGCACGGGTTGCTAATCGAACGGGCAGACGAATTGTGGTCTTTTTCCCACCTCACGTTTCAGGAACATTTTACCGTTCAATGGCTGACTCAACTGTCCCCAGCACAACTGGCCGAGAAGATTGCAGACTCGCAATGGCAGCAGGTTGTCGAGCAATTAGTGAAATCACAGCAGCCTGCCGATCGCTTATTGCGCCTGATTAAACAATCCATCGATCGGTCAATCGCAGGTGAACTAACTTTGAATCGATTTTTAAACTGGGTTTTGCAGAAAGCAGGCTCGATCCGAACAAACGATAAACCTGCCGCCCTTCGGGCCTTCTATTTTGCCTTCGGTCGCGACCGCGCCCGCGACCTCGACCTCGACCTCGCCCGCGACCTCGACCTCGACCTCGCTCTCGCCCTCGACCTCGCTCTCGCCCGCGCCCTCGACTTCGACCTCAACTTCGACCTCGCCCGCGACCTCGACTTCGACTTCGACCGCGCCCTCGACTTCGACCTCGACGACCTCCTCGACGACCTCGACCCCGGACTCGACCCCGGACTCGACCACGCCCGCGTCCGCGCCCTCGACCGCGCCTTTACTCTTGACCGCGCCCTCGATCGCGCCCGTGTCCTTGACGATAAACTTGCAGTCAAACTGGAGCAGTTGAAAACTAGATTACCTTTATCAAAAAATTGGCAGCACTTTCAGCAATGGTGGCAAGCAGAGGGTCGACAGTGGCTGGAGGACCTGCGGCAGGCAATGATTGAGCACCGCAACATAGGGCATGACTGGCAGTTTAATCAGCAACAGAAACAACAACTGCAACGCTACTACGATGCCAATCACTTCCTCGTTAAACTAATGCAAATTGAGGGTGCAGTGAGCCCAGATGTTCGAGCTGACATTGAAGATAGCCTGCTGCTACCCTGGGATGAACTGCAACACCGCTATCCAGATATTTATGTCTATAATTCCCTCAATTAAAACTTCAACCTAATATGAAATCCTACTGTGGGAGCGAGAGCGAGCGTTGCTGAATATTGGAATGAGTTGTTGAGGCAGCGCACCTCATGAAACTTTAGATAGAGCAGTAGTAAGCGGAGCGAGTGTGCCAGCAAAAAGCCCCTAGGTAAATAGCCAGAGGCCGCATTAGGTGGATCGCGCTAGATACAGGTTCCTGAGGATATACCAAAGTCCTGCGATGATGGCGATCGCACTCGCTAACATAATTACAATCTAGGCAAAGAGGGCTGCGAACAGCAGTGGTGCTCCGATTCATAGGGGCGCAGTTGCGCCTAGTGCCAGAGCCATAGGGGCGTTTGCTAGAAAACAGAGCACTAGACCAGGGGATCATGCAGGGGAGCAGCGAAAAACCTTCACACTCCTACCACCTGCATGACAAAGACGGCTCTCTCACTGGCTCAATACTCAGAAGGGAGTAGCACTACCCCATTCTGAAAGTAGAGCCGAAGTTGTTTGAGCGGAAAATCCGTAAGTGGAATCCGTTGGGAGACTGCGACATCGTCAGTATCCCGCTCACAGAACATGGTAGCTGAACCATCATCGTGAACGATGAGCTTCCAGAATTGGATCTGCTGGAGCATAGGATCGAGAGCCACTTGCGGATGCAACTGCCACGCAGCAATCACATCGATAATCCAGTACCCACCGCCTCGCTCCGCCATGTACTGCACACCATCGGTGTACAGCACGCCTAACGGGTGCTGGTAGTACTGTGATGTACCGGTAAACTGCGAAAGCTCGTCTTCAGTCAGCGAATATGGTGGATTCGCCATCGGCTAAAACCCTCTCTACACGCAAAGGACATTCCTGCTAATACCGCAGGCCCATGCGGAAGATAAAAAACCCTCAATAGGAAAAAACCGTGGGGCTATCTACCCTGCATGGTCTCCTGGCCCAAGGAGCTACAAGCCGACTTCTACCCGTGTCGATATGGTGCGCAGTGAAAATAACGAAATGTGTAGTGGTGGTTCAAGAAAAAAGTGAGTTGTCTAACCCTGTGTGCAAGAAACGTCACTACCCGCCGATTTGGATAAGAGTGGAGAGGCGGTCTAGATCACCCCTCGGTCGGTCGGTCAGTCGAACGAGGGTTATCTTTGGTTGTCAGCGAAGCTGCGCTACCTCAAGAAGGAGTCTTTTCACCCTGCCAATAGCTGAACTACCTTCCCAACCAAGATGAGAAATAAGTAACTCTTCAAAATCCAAATCTGCAATAAGTCTTCTCGCCTGCTCCCCCAGGAACGACCTTACCGTGACAGGAGCTACGGCAACCTTAGAGAGTAGGTCAACACATCCCTCGATCACCAAGAGAATGTCTTCAAGATCGTGAGCGGTACGCCAATCGCTTCCTCCGCGATCCCTGAGGGCTGCAAACTTGGTCGCGAGAAAACATGCGATAGGGAAAACAAAAATACTCCGACCGCTCGGAAGAACTCGCTCTTCTTTAAGACGAAGCCCTTGCACATACCACTGATGAATAAATCCAAGTATCAGACCACTTGTGGGCATCACATCTATCTTCAAGTCACCAATTTGCCAACGACAGATGCAAGGTGACGTGTGATCCTGCCTCAGACCCAACCCCCGAAGCTCCTCCTCTAGCTCGGCATACTGATCTAGTGAAGTGATCTCAACAACACAATCAACATCCTCAGTGGGCCGTAGAGGGATGGCAGCAGTTGCATCAACGTAAAGAGCTGCAACTGCACCACCAACAAAAGCGATCTGATTGAGGAGAGGCTCCAACACACTGGATGCTTCTTCTAACATTGCAATTGCGCCGCTATCACCCATCACACCGCCAGTTCCCGAAGGATTCTCGATCTAAGTTCCTGCTCTGCTAGCTTTCGCTCCCGCACCCTCCCAATCCGAATCGCGTCACAAAGGGCCAGTAGCTCATAGAGCTTTGAGCATCTAAGCGCTGCTGAAGGAACGCTTGGGTAAAGAGGCCGTAAGGCATGTCCCCTAATGGACCCACTCTCGTGAGCCCACACATAGTGATCACCCGCTGTAGTCATAGTGAGCAATGCAACAAGAGGTGGAGCTGAGTGGGCGGTCGGGATCCCACGAGTCGCAGCTTCTACCTGAGGGGGAAAAGCATACTTGAGCCCATGAACCAAAAATTCAATGGCGTTGAGCACGAGAGGCTTTCGCGTCTCAGCCGCGATAAGCCGGGAGGACTGCAACCGCGATAACCCATGAGAAACCTCAGAGGCACTCACCTGAATTCCGTGGGCAAGGTCAATAATGCGACACTGCTCTTCCGGACAAGCCAAGAGCTTTAAAAGCAGCAAAACGTCTTGGGGTTTTAAGGGTACCGATTTAGAAGCCATCGATGTAGGAATACCCTAACTACCGACGATTTGCAATTCGCGAATCGCGAATTGCAAACACCACCCCTCAAACCAAAATCCCAACCATCCGCCGGTTCGGATGAAGGGCCGAGAGACCAGCCAAAAATTCTCGGATAAATTTGGGCGATACCCGACTCTGCATCCGTACTGCAAGCGCCACCCGATTTCCAGGCGTTAGGCCAACCACCACTGTCGCTGGGGGCAGCAGCGAGACAAGCCCAAGCTGACAGGTCGTTCGGTGGGTCACCAGGTACAAGAGCTCCCGACACCGACCCTTTCGACACCGAGGAAACAATCGCCCTGTGGAACAGAGTTCCTCCACCTGCGCCTCAAAAGTAAGTCCCAACCGATAAAACACCCGCCGCACCGTATCTACCGAAGGGGGATAAGCCGGCAGCACCTCTCTAAGTTCGGTGACCAACTGGGGAAGAGTCCAGATGGAAGGAGTGCTGCTACCACTACTACCATGGCCCACGAGCCGACCAAGCAGCCGCACCCCATCCTCTTTCTCTATGCTCCAGGGAGGGCGACCGACGGGGCGCTTTACCCCCTGAGGCCCGTCCTTTCGTCTATCCGTCGGTGGCGGTACCGGGAGGAGCAGCGCCATCACTGCATCAAGTCCAAGTCCCAGGCGCTGGCAGATTTCCGGGGTTGTTACTCCTGTCGAATGAAGTGCACGCGCCGTTTCGCGTAAGCCAGAATCCATACCTTCACCAAAGAATCGGTAGCCAGCTAATGTTTATTGCGGCAAAGTCTACGGGTGTTCCACAGGTATGTCACCCCGAAAAGCCTCCTTAAGGAAGACCCAGAAGTATGCAGGAAAGCTTTTATTTCAAAGACTTAGCAGCCCCAACGCGACTCCAAAAATCGTCGTGCGATCGCGTCCTCCAAAAGTGCGTGGAACACTCTAAACCCGAAGCCGCCTTGGCCCCCGCCCAGTACGTTCATCAAAGAACGCACCTTTACCACCTAAATCAAACCTTATCCCACTGATCGCGCTCACTATTTTTCTTCCTCTCGCCTAATCTTCCGTGCTAAGGTCTCCCCCGGTTGGTTTTTTTACGGTTCATGGGGACATACCCGTGAGCTGTCTTTTTTTTCTTCGCGGGTGTGTCCCCGCCTTTCTCTCTCCCTCTCGTCGCTACTGTTGAGCGACACAGGCCTTCTGAGCCCATACTCCCCCGGTCTGCAACTATCTATTATCTCGTCACTTTTTCCTGTAAATCCTTAACCCCATGGAGTACCGTTCCTCGCCAGAGGCTGTGTCTACCAGTTCGCTTAAACAGAGCAACGAGTTCAGCTACCAGATCGTGTGACGGTGGAGCCCGGTAAACCTTGGCAACAATATTACCAAGCCAAGGCTAAGGGCGTGGGACTAACCCACCCACAACCCACTGCACCTTCGCGCCAGGTGCCTCGAGAGGGGCTTGCCTGTGCGTAACGAGGGCTTGGGAGACTAATCCCTTACTTGATGGAAGCAGCGTCTTCCGGAGTAAGGAGTAACCCTTCCATTCGACTCGGTGTTGTTTTAGCGGGAGGAATTCTCCCTTCAGTTGTTTTCTTGAAGGTTGGCGACCAGGGAATGCCTTGCGTCAGAGCGGCAGCGTAGTCGTCGCTTGTGCGTAAGGTCGTGGCAACCTGAAGGCTCCAATCCTCTTCGGGGGTAAAAGTGAGTCGTAGGGAATAGCAGTCGAAGCGGTGAAATCCACATCGGGCCACCGATGTGCGTCGGGTTAAACCCCGACTAATCCGTGGTATGGGACGAGCTGTAATGGCGCGTAACGTATCCCAGGGCCGGGAGGCTGGGCACAGTAATGTGGCCCACCGGAGGATGGTAACTTCGGGGACTCTGGAAATCAGAGCCGCTAAAAAGCTCAACGGTGAAAGGGGCACCAAGTTCACACAAATGAACCATGCCCTTCCTGGTAACTGCGTGAGAAGCTGATGCCGAACTGCAAAAACGGTGCGTGCTTGTAAGGGGGAGCTTTCCGCTTTCTGCCCCCGAAAACTGCAAGGTGAGTGGGTAAGCCACCAGCACGATTACCACTGCGGATAGTAATCCGCTAGCGACAGGATCTCACGTGGAACGACTGACACGAACTGGGGAAGGACTTCGAGGCTGGCGGGTGGTTCCCGCAAAGGTTGGCCAAACGCTAGGCCAACGGTCAAACCTCAAAGTCTGGGAGCGTGGCGCAAGTAGGTGGTCCCACTCGACGTCGAGTGGGGCGTGTCAGCGGGGGAGTAGGCTGCTCCCAATGGCATTCTGGATGCGGGGTGGTAGCCGCATCTTTTGAACAGACTACGAAAGCGCTGAGGGGTCTCACACGATCGGTAGTTCATCTCGCCGCTTCTGGGCTTACCAGGCACTCTGAAACACGGGTGCCTGGTAAACCAGCACGGCCATTAACAACAATTGTCTGCTTATTGCAAGGGAAGGCATATGGCAAAACGGAAACTCGAAAAGACAGCTCACTAGCTAGCAACCAAGACAGTTCAAACAACTGTTGTTTTTCAAAGCAAAACGGAAACAAACCTTGTCTTTTAGTTTTTCTAACTGATTGAAAAGACGCGGTTTGTTACTGCTTATAGGAAAGTGGATCCGGACGGCTCGACGCACCCAAAGGTTCGAGTCTTTGTCCACCCGACATACGGACGTATGGACGGACGCGTTCCCGCAGGCCCTGTCTGGTCTGCGTGTGGCTATCGTTTGTTCATTAGTTCGTTCGTTGAAGGGTAGGCATCCACAGGTTCTATAACGGCTTTTTGGTTGGTTGAGCCTATCAATCAACCTTCTCGGTGATGCCTATTTTACGAGGCTCTCTCTACTCTGTATGGAAGCACGTACTCTCGGTGATTTTCTCCGGCGCATCGCTATCGACTACGTTCGCCACGGCTGGTTCAGATACGCGGTAAGGACCATTCCTCATGGGAAAGACATGCTGGCTGTCGACGCCAAGATGAAAGCTACGTACGGGGTCACCTCATGCCGCACGACCCGGATGCGCAGCCGGAAAAAGGGCATCGCATCTGTCCAGTACCTGCGTTTCGGCCACACGTTCGTTCTGCTCGCAACAGATGGCTATCAGGACGCACTCGGCCGCATAACAATGCGGGATATTAGGGAATCTCCGCTTCACTTCGGCGGCTACTCAGTCGGGCTCGCCCGGGGCACAGTCGTTGTAGAAGTCGAGCGCAAGGTCTGGCAAGTAACTGAGGCACAGCTACACAACCTCTCACTTATAGGCAAAGAACCTCTTGAGAAAGCGCTATCATCTCTCCCCTTCTACCGCTTCCCAGGGGTAGTGCGGCAGAAACTCAAGCTCTTTCAAGCCATCAACCTAAAACGAAAGGCCGCAGGCCTTCCCCTGCTAACGATAGAAGCAAGTAAAGTCTTTCCACCACCTCCTCCTACGGGTAATAGACCGCGCCGAAGGAAGTCTCGCTTTGGGTAATGCATCGATCACCCTGATAAAACATAATTTTAAATATTTCCTATTTTCTAGAAAATATTTAATTTTCGCCATAGGGCTTTAAGCGAGCGGCTATTGAGTCAAAGCTTAAGCCTCTTTTAATTCATAGAAACTATTTTCTAGAAAATAGCTAGTTGGGATACCTGTTTCCTCTCTGACCCATTAGAACTTCGTCTCGCGTCCAAAAAGGTCCAGTGGGTGCTGAGCCCGCAAATGCCACTAGAATCGCTTCCAGCCTTTGCCCCTATTCTCCCCCTAGGCCCAGGGGAAATCGACGACCACAGAGCCTTCTAGAGGCTAAGAATTCTGTTGGCCATACCGATCCGAAGAATCCCGCCTCTGAGAAAGCCCAAATTGGTCCAATTGGGTACAGTTGGGGTTCTCCTGAAATCCAGGTTCAAAATCTAAAGCGTTGCTTTTGCCCCCGCTACTCCCAATCGGGTTTCTCCCAAAGTCTATTTTCTAGAAAATATATTATCTTGCAGACCTGGCTGAACCCTACAGACCGACTAAGCGCCTTAAAAGCCTGCCTTTCTGTGATTCAGACACACCTTCGTGCCTAAGAGAGCATTCCTTGCCTTCAGGGGGAGCCAGCTAAGAAGTTAAAAGGTTTTATAAGTTAAAAGAAACGCGCGCGCGAAGTTAAGGGATCCAAAATCACCTCTAACTACCTGTAATCACTTTGAGAAAAATTACTCTCGGTGGGTGAAATACCGAAGTCGCCACCGCCTCCGGTGGGTGAAGTACCGAAGCTTGAGCGCTTGTTGGTGGGTGAAATACCGATACAATCCACAGGTTGTTCACATGATACCAACAGGATATTCACAGCCCAAAGGATCCTGCCGATGGGCCAGCTCCTTGCACCACAACGAGGGGAGCAGCACATCTACATAAAGCCCAAAGCCAACTTTTCACCTAGATAATACAAACTATTTTCTATAAAATAGTTTGTGTAGTTCATTGCTGTAGGAGGATTTCCGCACCTCACAGTAAGCTGGGAGCCCCAACCCCAGAGGCTTTTGATTACTTTCTAGTTTATAGAATAAATTTCCTAGAAAATAGAAACTATGTTTTACTGCCCTTATTACCTTCCTACTTATAGGTCGAGGAACTGTCTGATAGCAGCTCTTGCCTGCGCTCGCTCACTTCTACATTGAAACAGTACCGAATCGGATGGCTCATCAAAGCTAAGAAGATAACCGGGTAGATGGTCGGCCTCACAGATATTCCTCGCCATGCGCCGAAACTCTTTGAGAGAGGAGCTAGAACCAGATTTCTTGTGTAGAAGAGCGAGTCCTACCTTCCACTGTGGCTGGCTGCCGCAGTGCTTGCGGGCAAGCTCATACAACCGCCTCTCTAAGCCTTTCCCCAGGCGGAAGTAATCGCGGTGCAGGGTAAGCACCTCTTGCGAGCACACTGCCTGAAAAAGCCACTCTGAAAGAGTCACCTCAACTGCCACCATACGAGCATGATTAGGACTCTTCTCGATAATCCGGTAACTCTCAATTAACCCAAACCCCTCACGGAACCGGCGGCCACCCACCACAATATTGGTGAAAATCTTCGTCCCCGTAAGCCGCTGGAAGGCCTGTTCCAGGAGCTGGTAGCTTCGTCCCCCGGTATCGCGGTTAGTAGCGACCAAAAAATCATAGGCTGTGAGGCGTACCGTTCTACTCACGTCACGCTTACGGTTGATAGCCTCCGTAAGCTGGCTCACGCAATAGATCAGGATGTCTTTGTCAAAGATTGTCGCAAGCCCAAGCACGCTCGGCACAATCTTAACCGTATTCCCGTTGTGCTCGTACAGCCGAATGCGCGTATCAGGGTTTTTCGCCAGCGTAAAAAGCGGATGCTCCATACTGCCCAGATCGTCCTTGGGCGCAGTATCGATGATGTCGCACACAAAAAAATCAAGCTGGCGGTGCCGATCAGGAAGGAGACTTCTATGAGCCATAGTGCGATCCCGTTGCCGAACCTTTAGGTGGAGACACCTCTTGCAGCCACTCACTATGAGGTACGGCCCATGCCCTGTCTATGCAGCTTCTATTTTCTAGAAAATATATTCTGTGTTGTAGAGTTTATTTTATAGTTTATAATTCCTATGTTTGGCCTTCTAACTACCGCACTTCTTTAAGGAGCAGGGCCGTGCCAGCACATACCATTGCCGTTTTTAACGCCAAAGGTGGGGTAGGAAAAACTTCTACTTCGTACAACCTCGCCGTTGGCCTCCAACGGTTCCACAACCTGCGCGTACTACTGGTTGATATTGACCCGCAAGGCCATGCTGGTGTCGCGCTCGGCGTTAATATTGCCGATCTACAGCACCGTATTGACGAGGTGCTGCAAGAGAAAGCCTCTATTAAAGACACAATCGTTAAGACCGAATCAGGGGTTGACGTGGTCCCCTCAAATATCCTTCTTGCTGAAGCGGAAATTCCTATCTCTGGTCTTCATGGCCGCGAGGTGCTTTTAAGAAGGGCTATTTCCTCGGTCATCAACGAATATGACGTAATTCTGACCGATTGCCCTCCAAACGTAGGCATTCTGTCGGTTAACGCCCTCATGGCCGCTAAACAGGTGCTAGTTCCAGTCGATATGAGTTACCTAGGCCTCTTAGGAATTCCTGTAATTGAGCGAATCCTGGGCTTGATCCAAAACCGCCTCGAACATCCAATTGAGATTTTGGGAGTGTTAGCGACTCGCTATGATAGCCGTCTCAATATCGCCAAAGACGTGCTCGACTCCCTCGAAAAACATTTCGGTGATCGCCTGTTCGAAACGGTGATCCCTGAAACGGTCAAGATTCGAGAGGCTCCTAGCTTTCAGGCCTCCATCTTTGACCACGCTCCAGGTTCCTCTGGAGCCATGGCCTACCAGCAGCTAACGGAGGAGGTTATGAAGCGTGTCAGATAAACAATCAGCTAAGAAAAGGTCCGGGTTGGGAGATAGCCCTCTTAGCCTGTTCTCACCGACGACTGATCCAGAGGAAAGGGTACCTGCCCAGGTTGAGCCCGAACCAGAACCGGAATCAGAGCAGCTAGTGGAGAAGGTCGTCTCCATTGCTGCTAAACCAAGTGAGCTCCAAAAACCACTACAGTCCCCTACCTTGCAGGAAACAACACCAGAGTTTTTGGTGGGGGTCGAAGGAAGTGATAAGGAGTCTATTGGTCTTCAAGTCACACGCGATATCAATGACTGGCTCGATGAGGTAGTCAAAGAAGGCCGGCGCAAACACGGCAAGAAACTTAAAAAACAGGTCATCATCCAAGCAGGCATCGAGCTCCTTCGCGCAATGCCAGTCGATTGGACCGACATCGGCGACCTAGACGAACTGCGAGCTAAGCTCAGTGAACTTAAGGAAAGTTGCAGGAGAAAATAGAAGTTATTTTCCACAATCTATTTTATAGAAAATAGATTGTGGATAACGACTCCTCCCACTGCCTATTACGTTTCCTCCTGCCACAACCCCGTCGTCTCCCTCAAGCTCCGGTATGTGCCTCCGCCCAGAATGAGATGATCGAGCACCGGCACCCCAATAATGTTTGCGCCTTGAAGAAGTTGCCTGGTGAGGGCCAAGTCCTCTGGGCTCGGTTCAAGGCTCCCTGAAGGGTGATTATGCGCAACGATTATCCGTGCTGCTCCAGCTTTAAGCGCAGCCTGAAAAATATCCCTCGGATGTGCCAGGGTCTCTGTCTCCGTTCCTATCGTGAGCACTTTCGTTGAGAGAAGCTGATGCCGCACATCGAGGCACACCATAGCAAAATGCTCTCTGGGCTCCCACATAAGATACGGGGTAAGCGCCGCTACTGCAATTGCTGGATCATCCACAACAGTTCGATAAGCAGGAATGTGGTGAAACACTCGCTTCCCAAGTTCAATCGCGGCTACGATACTGGCTGCCTTCGCTAGTCCCACACCTGGCACGTGGAGTAGCTCCTCAACAGTAATCTTCTGAAGTCGCTTGATGCCGTCAGCAGCATCGCTATCGTGGAGAGTCCCCAGGAGCGCATGCGCTATCTCGATACTGGAGCGGCCCGGTAGTGCCTGCCCTGGCCCAACGAGAATAGATAAAAGTTCTGCTAGTGAGAGCGCCTTAGGACCCAATTGCCTAAGCCGCTCCCGAGGTCGTTCCTCTGCGACCATGTCTTTAATCCGAAGGGTGTATTCGGGCCTCGATAGATCCGCTGCCGCATAGTTGGCTTCGTTGCCAGTTTCAGAAGTGATCCCAAAGGCGAAGTGCTCAAGCGCTGAGGGGAGGGGAGGAGTAGGGGGATCGAAAGAAACGAAGTCTGGAGATTGCCCCGTCATTTATTCATTGCCCTTCGTTTCGTTGTGCTCCTCGGGCGTTTTCAGCACCGCCTCAACAAGCCAGACGGTAAACTGCTCTCGCTCCCGCTGGGAGAATCGCTCAAGAGCCTCAAGGAGGGCCTTAAACCGGAATCGTAGTAAGAAATAGCGCTGATCTTCTTTTGGCACCTCATTAAGCACCTTGGTCACGAGCGCTTCTACCTGGTCATCAAGAAGGACATCTCCCTCAGTCCCCCCTGGTCCTTCCACATCAAATAGACAGAGCTGCTCTGCCTGGTCGTTGTCTGGGCAAAATGTCGCCCCCGTAGTAGCGACCGCACCCGGCAGCGAGGAAGCGTTATTTCGCACTTACCACTCAATAATCTAGTCAATATCGCTTTTTAATTGCCCTGAAATAACGCTAAGTGCAAGAAGTTTTTCCGGGTTCTTAGCACTGGTCAAAGCCCGATCTCACAGGGGTAGCTGACTTCTGAATTGGTCAGTGAGCTGATTCATGGGGGCAGCTTAAATGGAGGAACAACAAGGCAAAGGCTTTGAAAGGTTACTAGCCCAAAGGATAAAAGATCACATCAACGCTCAAGAGCCCCTACAAATTTCATGGTCATACAATCAGTGCCTAAAATGCCCATAGTAGCCAAGCTGCGATTTGAACCCTTTTAGTTCCGTTGTAGTTGTCTTGATAGCTGCGCCAAGAGGCAACTAGCCGAGTTGCACATGAGGCAACTATTCAACCCTCATGCAGACAGTCACAGCCAGACCAGAAGGGAAGAGTCGAAAATTCGAGGCGCTGACACGCCAGGGGGAGCAAGCCCTATTTTTCTTTTTTAGAGCAAAAGTGCAAAAGGGTAAAGGGCAAGGGCTAGCCGGTAGGCAGATGAAGAGCCCTGGGGGCCGAACACACAACCCGAAAACCGAGAAAGTAGCTGAGGTAGTCGGGCACGTAGGGGTAGCGGTGCGCGGATTGGCAGTACCTCGGAAGGTCGTACCAGGAGCCGCCGCGTAGGATCCGTTTATCGGGATTTCCGCCTTCTATCCAGGCACTGCCGTCAGTCGGGGCACCTGCATAGCTGTCATGCCAGTGGTCTTGGCACCACTCATTGACGTTGCCATGCGTGTCGCAAAGGCCAAAGGCATTGGCAATGCCAAAGTGGTCTACAGGGGTGGTCTCTGCGCGATATTCTCCTTCAGGGCCATCGGCGTAGGTGGAGTTGCCTTTGTAGTTGGCCACTTCGGTTGTCAGGGTGTTGCCAAAGTAGAAAGGCGTAATGGTGCCAGCCCGGCAAGCATATTCCCACTCAGCTTCAGAGGGCAGGCGATATTGACGGCTTGTATGGGCCGAGAGACGGGCACAAACCTCTACCGCGTCGTACCAAGACACCTGCTCCACAGGGCGATTGTCGCCTTTGAAGCGAGAGGGGTCTGGATGTAGCTCTCGCTTGACCTGGGACATAGCAGCAACCACGCGCCACTGCGCTTGAGTGACGGGGTAGCGGCCCATAAAAAAGGGCGGCACCGTAACCTCGTGCTGAGGCCCTTCATCCTCCTTTCGCTCTGGCTCATCGTCGGAGGAGCCCATCAGGAAGGTGCCACCGGGCACTAGTACCATGTGCAAGGGCAGAGCATCACCCCCTACTAGCAGGGGCTCGACAAAGCCATGGGCGGTGCGGGGGGTGCGACGAAGGGTAAGCGCTGAAGGAAATAGAGAACGCTGAAGTGCTTGAATTTGTGGATCATTTAGGCTAGTAGTATCAAGCGCATAAAACAAATCACCTATTTGTCCTCTATGGTCTAAGAAGTCAATAAGTTGAGAGACAACGCCTTCATAGCTCGCACTGCTAACGACCTCGTCTAAGTTGAGATGTAAATATTTCTCCAGCAAAGACGCTAAGTCATCGCGCCCAGAAAATTTACTCAGTAGAACTTGTTGCAATTCGTGACGCTGTTGTGCAGATACCTCCATAGCAGTCTTTCTAAGCTTTCCTTGTTTTTAGAGATTGGAAGGCCAGCTGGTCTTCGGTTGCCCTACCAAAATAGCTGATCGGTTTAATTAGTGGATGCCCTGGGGCATCACCGGAGTAAGTCTGGGCTCTTCTGAGGCACGCCTGACAGATTCACACCTGCCAGTTCTGACCAACCACAAGGGCAATAGAAGAGTGCTGGGGGCCGCACAGACAACCTGAAAACCGATGTTGTTGTTATCTTTGCCGGGCTCGTTGCTGTTGCGGTACGTAGAACAGAAATTCCGTTGCTGGGCAACGCTGCGCGAACGGATTGTTGCTCCAATCGCCGCCGCGTTTTTGGGCCTACCCCAAGACTAGAATACAGCCAGTCACAGGCTGCTGAGTGCTGTATTCTGACTTCTGGCTTTACTCCACAGCAAAGACCGATGGCTGCTGATCTGCCCATTATTCAAAAGACCTACGACCTAATCAAAGGGTTTCCCGATGGGCGGCTAAAGAGTCCTGGGGGCCGAACAGACAATACGAAAACCGATGTAGTTGCTGCGAACGTCGGGCTCGTCGTAGGTGCGGAACGCGGAGCGGCAGTACCCCGGATAGGAGGACCAAGAGCCGCCGCGTAGAATTCGACTAGCGCTCTCAGTCAACCAAGCGCTGCCGTCGATGGGCGCACCCTTATAGCTGTCATGCCAGTAATCTTGACACCACTCCAAAACGTTGCCGTGCATGTCGCAGAGGCCAAAGGCATTGGCTCCCTCAAACTGGTTCACCGAAGTGGTCTCTTCGCGGTAGTCGCCTTTGGATCCATCACCATAGGAACCGGACCACTTGTATTCTTCGTTATCGGTGCCTCGGTAGTTAGCGAGCTCAGTAGTAATCGTTTTGCCAAAGTGGAAGGGGGTTGTGGTACCTGCCCGGCAGGCGTATTCCCACTCGGCCTCGGTGGGTAGACGGTACTGGCGGTTGGTCAAAATTGTTAGTCTGTTGCAAAATTCCACTGCGTCGTACCAAGACACCTGCTCTACGGGGCGTGGGTCGCCCTTAAAGCGCGATGGGTCAAATTTCAACTCCCGCTCTACGTGAGGCAGGGCGGCCACCGCCCGCCACTGGGCCTGGGTGATGGGGTATTTGCCCATAAAGAATTGAGAGAGGATGACCTCATGCTGGGGGCCTTCGTTATTACGTCGCTCTAGCTCGTCGCCTGGAGAGCCCATGAGAAAGGTGCCAGCAGGAATCTGCATTATTCGCAGGGACAGCACGCGATCGGCCAGAACTTCGTCGTAGCACCGATTGCGGCCCTGGCGTTTGTTGAGGGTGAGTTGGGGTGGTGCCATTAGAGCATCGAAAAATTGGGGGACGAGACTGGATTTTACTCAACACTAGACTGGATCGCTAAGGCTGGCACAGCACCCCAGGTTCTGGCTACGAAGGACTTTCGAAGCGCTAACGCACCAGAGGAGACAACCGTATTTTTCTTTTTTGAGGGCAAAAGTGCAAAAGGGTAAAGGGCAAGAGCTAGCCGGTGGGCGGCTGAAGAGTCTTGGGGGCCGAACAAACAACCCGAAAACCGATGATGTCGTAGTCGCTGACGAAACCGGGCCTGCTATTGCTGCGGGACGCGGAGCGGCAATTTCTCGGAAAGCTGAACCAAGAGCCGCCGCGGCAAACACGTTGCTCCGAATCTTTGCCTTCTATCCAAGCACTTCCGTCTGTAGGAGCACCCTCATAATTGCTGTGCCAGTAGTCTTGGCACCACTCAAACACATTGCCATGCATATCGCTGAGGCCAAAGGCATTGGCAACGCCAAAGTGGTCTATGGAAGTAGTTTTTGTCGCATCTTCCCTTGTAGGCCCATCGGCATAGGCCGTACTGCCCTGATAGTTGGCTAGTTCTGAGCTGATGGTTTCGCCAAAATGGAAGGGGGTTGTGGTGCCAGCCCGGCAGGCATACTCCCACTCGGCCTCACTGGGTAAGCGATACTGACGACCTGTATGGGCCGAGAGACGGGCACAGAACTCTGCCGCGTCAAACCAAGTTACCCGTTCCACAGGGCGGTTTTCGCCTTTGAACCGAGCAGGATCAGGCTTTAACTCTCGATCGACCTGCGGCATAGCTGCCACCGCCCGCCATTGCGCCTGGGTAACCGGGTAGCGTCCTATCCAAAAAGATGGCACCGTCACCTCATGCTGTGGACCTTCGTTAGCCTGAAGATCTGGCTCGCTATCTGGAGAGCCCATTGCAAAGGTGCCGCCTGGGATAGACACCATTTCGAGGCCGACTCTATCGGCATTGTGTTGAAAGTTGAGGCGCTGAGCTATGCCTCTGAATAGTGAGGGAGACGAAGGCTCGGTCAACTGCTCGATGAAGCGATACGCCGAGCTAGGCTGGCGTTGAATTTGCCATTGGCCACGGTCACGGTGCAGGGTGGCGATGGTGAACTCAAACTGTTCGAGGTTATCGGGCGGCGGCGGGTCGGTCTGAGTTTCTAGGGTAATGACTACAAACTCATCGGGTTGAAGAGGGGGCGGAAAGGTGGAGGTGTCATCTTCAAAGTGGGCCTCAATGAACTTAAAAGGTTCAAGGCTTGGGAAGTTGATGAACTCGGCGACGTCGTACTCAATGTCTTGGAGAGGGAAGTCACTGGGGTCAAACCCTCCTATCCTTGTGGGCTGAGCAGGTTCTGCACCCTGCCGTAAGGCCTGGGCAAATTGGGCATAGTCACCACCCAGCTGATTTAAAATATCAGCGGTGACGCTAGCGAATGATCGCATCCCCTGCAACTCTTCGGCCACCTGCACAGTAGGGTCGGTGAGAAAGGCACGAAAATCTTCCGTAGAGAACTGGTTCCAGCGTCGCTCAACCGCAGCGGAGACACTGTTGATCACATCGATGGTGTCTACCGGAGGCAAAAACGTTAGCAAGACCGGCCTGACGCCAGGGGCAAAGTCGTACTGCACCAGGTCTTGGGCATCTAGGGCTACTTGGTCTAGCTCATCGGGTTCGGCCTGCTCAGCCGCAGCTTGAACCGCCTGCTCTAGGTCACTGGCAGACTGCCCCGGCAAGCGCTGCAACAACCCACTTAAAAACACCTCTGCCACCGGCAGGGGTGATGTCACCTCAGGAAGCATAGCATCGCGAATCAGCCGCACCACCGGCGGGGTAATTACCGGGGCTGCCGCCAGCAGCATAATCAGCCGCTGCGCCTCGGGAGAGGCTAGCTCTAGAAACCGCTCAACCCGTTCGAGAGCCAGGGTATTGAGCGCCTGGTTGAGGGCAGCAGCAGGGTCGGTGTCGGGGGCAGCGGTCAGTCGTTGCTGGGCACGGTCTTGGGCAATGTCTTCATAGGATCTGGATCGGGGTACAGTGCCGCCCTGGAGGGGCAGTAAAAAGCCGGGGGTAACCTGACGGCGATCGCCTGCCACCATCAGACTCCATCGGGCCAGGTCGTGTGGATTGCTGGTAACCACCGGCAGCGAGATGCGCTGGCCCAAATTGTCGGACTCGTCACGCTCTTGCAGCTGCACCTTAAGCCACTGGTTGGCCCCGCCATAAACATCGTTGCCTAGGGCCACAGCGGTGCCTCGCCCCAATGCCGTGCGCTTCCACATCCAGCCGGGAAGCACCTGCCAGACCATGGTCGGCATCATTGCCCCCCAGCTATGGAGCATGGGCAGCAGGGTGCCATTCCACCAGTAGGGGCCAGCACAGTCGCTTAGCACCACGGCAATGCGCTGACCCTGCTGGTCAATGAGTTCGCTGGGGCGGTGACCGGGCCGCTGGGGGTTAGAGACCAGCAGCACTGGCTCCTCTGGTGGCTTGGCCTCGGGGTCAACCTTCAGGTCAAACACCTGCACATTCCAAAACACGCCGTAGCGCTTCAAAATGCGCACCACATCTTTGACCAGGCGCTGCCAGATATGCATCGACGACCCGCGATCGACCACCAAAATAATGTCGAAATAAGGTCGCTGCTCGGACTGTAAAACCGGTAAAACCAGGCGCGTGCGGGCAATATTTTCGACGGTGGCAGGCTCGTCAAGTCGTCTGCCGACACCAGCGTCTACCTTTTGTAACAGAGGTCGTAGCGCGCGAATAATAGCTAGCGCATCGGTCAGCATGGGGGGGTCAGCCAACCACACAGGCAGTGTTTTAGGCGGCAGCACCCCGGTCTGGGGGGTGGGGGCAGCAATGTTGACCTGGGGGGTAGTCGGCGGAGGCAGGGGGGGAGGTTCCAGATCGGGTAGATCTCCTCCTAGATCTACAGACGGTAGCGGGGTCGGAGGAGGCCGTTTGGTCTCAACAACTGCTCCAGGGGTAGCTACCTCCATTTTGGTAGCTAGCCAAAGGGTGTCGGCAATTTCAACGCTGGTAAACTTCCGGTCTTCTGCCAGCAGCTTGACTAGCTTGCTGACACCATCGCCAGCCGCTCCTGTGGCCCCAGCGCCGCTCATTAGTCGCCCTCACTCAGACGGCGGAACAGGAGATTTTGCAGGCGTGTCATTTCAACGTCGTTGGGGGCTTCATCACGGGACATGAAGTAAATAGCGTTGAGAAGCTGATCAGTAGAGCGATCGGTTTTGTTCTCTTTGTCTAGAAACTGGCCGATGAGGGTCGTAAGGTTGGTTTCGGCCTGGGTCCAACCGGCGGGGTCGGCGGTGGCAAAGTGCGATCGCACAATAGGCAGTAATGACTCTGGAGTGGGGTTGGGCATCTTGACTCGCAAACAGCGGCGGTAAAACGCGGGTGGGAATTCGCGCTCCCCATTGCTGGTCATAATCACGATAGGAAATTCGCAGCACTTAACCCGACCATTGGTGATCGGTGCCGTCAGATCGGGGTCGGCGGTGCGTACTTCAACGGGGAGGTCTGTCTCCTCACCGCCCCGCTGGCGCTTGCGACGAGCCAGCTCAGGGATTTCAAACTCGCCCTCTTCAAAGAGGTTGAGCAGATCGTTGGGCAAGTTCAGGTCACTTTTATCGATTTCGTCGATGAGCAAAACCCGAGGCAGCAGGGACGGTAGAAACGCTGTACCCACGGGGCCAAGTTGAATGTAGTCACCCAGGTTACCTTCTTCTTCGGGCGCTGGCTCGGGGGAGCTTTGGCGGGTTTTGTCGAGCTGGGCATCTTGCAGGCGGGCGATCGCATCATAGCGATACTCGGCATCTACCAGGTTGGCGCGGGCCGTAATGGGCCAGGTAAGCACTGGGCCAAGTTGGAGCTCGTAGGCAATGGCATAGGCCAAGGAAGTTTTACCCGCCCCCGGCACCCCTGTCACCAGCAACGGTCGCCGCAGGTGAATGGCGGCATTAACCGCATCAACAATATCTGACTGGCCCTTGTCGTCGAGCTGCACACGAAAGCTGCTACCCCGCTGCACTGAGCGTCCATCTTTGGCCGCAAGACGACGCAGGGTTTGCCAGTACTCTTTATCTTTTACCGCATCCACTTCGCTCCGGGGCAAAAATTGTCGCCAGGGGGGCAGCTCTGGAGGCTGGGTTAGCTCCTGAGGCTGAGTTAGCTCCAGAGCCTCGTCGACTCTTCCGTGAAAATATTTCCAAGACATAGGAGGCAAAGCGAGGGACTAAGAGGCAACAAGCAGGTCTTCTTCACGGCGGGGGTCAGGCAGCTGGGGCAGGCGATCGGGCCGGTCACAGAGAAGTCTAATCGGTTTTGCCGCTGGCGACTGCGTGCGCCGTAGTCGCCAGCGTCTGGCCATATCGGCAAAGTTAGTCAACCGACAATCGGTCAGCAGAGCATCGAACTCAGCCTCTAGGGTATTGATATCGCCAATGGCAACATCCGATGACCACAGAGCAATGGGGATTGCCGAATCAATAATCTCATAAAGTAGATTGGCACGTTTGACGGGGTCAGCAGGTAGCTGGCCTACGAACTTCAGGCCCAGGGCATCTAAGTCTTTGAGCAACGCTCGTAAGGCACCTCGTTCTTCTAGATAGGTTTCTTGGCGATGAAGCTGATTACACATGGCTTGGGCATCGGCACAGGCTTCGAGCTGTTGCCATCGGCGAGCCAAGGTTTGCTGAATCTGGCGATCGCGAATGCGCTCTATCGATCGCACCAAAAACCGGCGATGGGTTCCCAGGGCCACCTCTTCACCACGTTTGTCTTTTGCAAGCCAGCTAGTGGCGATGTCTTGGTCTAAATAGTTACAGGGCAAGAAGATCTCTAGAGTAACTTCTCCATCGTCGCTGGCATCGGCCTCTAGGGCAGCTTCGGCCTGGTGAATCCAAGTCGAGATGTGGTCTACAGCAACGACCATTGAGCAGGTTGTGGGGCTAGCGCCAAATCCAATGGGTTTCTCAACGCCGGTAATACGCAATTCTGGATAGACGTTGACATCAGGCCCGTGCTCTTCAAGGGCAACTAACAGGTAGGCATGGCGAGTAGTGGGTTGATCGGCTGGTGGGTCAGGGGGCGGCACGTTGAATCGTGCGGCGACGCGATCGCACCAAGTTTCTAGCTCGCTCATGTCTCGGCTATTGTTTTCACTGAAACGGCGCAGCTCTGCGATTGCACCTTCGACAAAACGAACGGCCAAGATTGGGGAGTCGTACTTTGCCAGCACCGCTTGAAGGTCACTAAGACTGCTCAATGGCGGGCGATCGGGCCGCAATTTTTCAAAGCTGTGTCCATAGGCCGCTAAAAACCCCTGCCGAAAGGCAATTTGCAGATAAGGAGCATCATCTGCATCAAACCTGTCAAACAAAGTTGTCCAATCAGCTTCGTCTAAGTTACTTGAGCGGCTCATCAAAAGGTGTGGCTGTAGCCTAGTAATTAAGGCATCCTTAGTCTGAGGATTAGCCTGGCAAAATTTCTCAAACAGCTCGTTTAGTCTACGTTTTTCTTGAGCCCACCTCAGCAGCTTAAAAGCTACTTTGTCTAGTTTCTCCTTAGGGGCGATCTCGGCTAGAGAAACGTCCATAGCCTCATCGACAAACAGGTCTAGGGCATCGTAGTCGGTGTAGGCCTCTTGCAAAGCCAACCGAAACACTTGTCGCTGCTCGTTATCCCAATTGATCACGACTTACTTCTCTGGTGGAATCACAAACCCGATTAAGGCCGTATAGGTAATCAACGCCAGCGACCCATACAGCGGCCTATACCAGTCAAAGGAAGCGGCAAATGGGCCACCAGCGGCAAACACCCAAACGACAAACGCCCCACATGCCAGCCAAATCTGCGTCCAGGCCGTGCGCTTGCCGGGCTCTCTGGTCTGGCGGCGGAGCCAAAGGAAAGTGACAACCAGACCAATCACAAAGAACAGCCACAGCAGCCCTGCTTGAGGAATGTCGTCACCGCCGCTCTGGATGATGCCGCTAACCGCCAGCCAGTACCCAACCCCTTCAGTAGGAATGTATTTAATCAACCGACTCGCGTAGTCATCGGGCGGCACATTGAGTGCGGCTCCACTCTCTAACTGCTCTGAAACAATACGTCGCCCCATAGTCTACGTTCTTACCTGCCTACAAAAACGATGCTATTTGCGGATAGATAGCACTCATTAAGATACCCTCTCGTACGCTGCCAAAGCTGGTCTGCAGGGCTTTGTGGTGCAGCGCTACCAGGTGCCAGTCGTCGTCAAAGCAGGGCGATCCACTCGCCCCCTGCTTGGTTGGATTGACATAGAGCACTAGCCCCTTTGGCTCATTAGTTTTTACCACCCCGTTGTTGCTAAGAGAGACCTTCAGCGCTTCGCCCTCGGGATGCTGGAGAATGTTGAGGGGCGATCGCGGTTTGAGCTGAGCCGTAGCATTCAAAGGCACAGGTTTAACAGCAAAGTTTGTACCAGGACTAAGCCGAATCAGCGCGTAGTCAAGTTGAGCAATGGGACTAGCCGCCACCACAGGAGTCTGCCCAGCCACCGTCAGTTGCTGAGTCCGGCGCGGCTCTCCAAAGGGGGTACTGACGTAACCAAACTCAAACTGGGCCGTTTGTGCCAACGCATTTAAGTCAGCTCCAACCTCGCGGCTAAGCACGTGGAAGTTGGTCAGCACCAGGTCTGGGGCAATTAGCACACCAGTGCCGCTCTCCCTAGCAGGGCGATCGCTAAAAGTAATTTTGCATACGGCATTGGCCAGACCCAGACCCTCTTGCAACTTGCCAACATCGGCTTCAAAGGTAAACTGCTGGGGCAAAAACCCCTCTAGCTCTTCAGAACGAATGTCGATATCCCAGGCGCTAGGGTCTAAATCTAAAGATAGCTCGCGGGTTACGCCGTCGGGCGGGTTCAGCACCAGCCGCTGCCGCAGCACCTGCCGACAAAATTGCTGAATATCAGGTCGATTTTCGGTATCTGCCGCCAAAGCCAAGATTAAGTCATCAATGTAGCCCTTAGCAATCGCCCACTTAATCAGATCAAAGATAACCTTGTCGTGCTTACCATCCCCTGCCACCACCGCCAGGTTTTGGTTAAGCTCATCGTCTACAAAAATTTCTAGGCTGGCCCGGTCTGGATAGGCCGATTGTATAGCTTCGCGCAACGCTTTGCGATCGTCGTTAGAGAGCTTTAGCATTTAGGCAGCATCCTTGGCCGTCTCATGAGCAACTCGGGTAGAGACTATTCTTCTCCTATTCACCGCCAATCTATCTATTTCCGAAAATTTGTCCTATTTTAATTAGGTTTTTGCCAAATCGAGCAAAATTAGCGGTTATTTTCGTTTTCGCTAAAAATGCGAGCGCCTAACGGCAAAGGAGAAAGCAGGCTGGGGCTCAACATAAGCAGGGAAGAGCTGACCGACGAGAATATAGGAGCCAGAATTTAGCCTTTCCCCACCCAACTCCTCCTGACTCCGAACAAAACTCAAGGCACTGACGCGTCAGAGGAAGCAGCCCATATTTTTATTTTTTGAGGGCAGAAGTGAAAAAGGGTAAAGGGCAACAGCTAGCCGGGAGGCGGCTAAAGAGTCCTGGGGGCCGAACACACAACCCGAAAGCCGATGTAGTAGTGGCCGTCGCTGGGCTCGTAGTCAGCGCGGCACGCGGAGCGGCAGAGCCTCGGACTGTTGAACCAAGAGCCGCCGCGAAAGATCCGTACCGCTGAGTTGCCGCCTTCTATCCAGGCGCTGCTGTCGGTAGGGACACCCTCATAATTGCTGTGCCCGTGGTCTTGGCACCACTCCCACACGTTGCCGTGCATATCGTACAGCCCCCAGCGGTTAGCCGGGTATTGCCCAACTGGCGTGGTTCGGCCAACCGGCGTGGTTCGGCCAACTGTACCCTCGTAGTTAGCAACTTCTTCGGTGAGCTGATCACCAAACTCGTAGTTAGCAACTTCTTCGGTGAGCTGCTCGCCAAAGTGGTAGGCCGTAGTTGTCTCAGCCCGGCAGGCATATTCCCATTGGGCTTCGCTGGGCAGGTGGTAGTTTTTTTGAGTTTTGGCCGAGAGTCGCTGACAAAACTCAGTAGCATCGTGCCAGTTCACACTTTCCACCGGCAGGTCATCCCCCTTAAAGGTGGACGGATCAGGGCTCAGCTCTCGCTTTTCTTGCATGTATCTCGCCACTACCCGCCACTGGGCCTGCGTCACCGGATAGCGACCGATCAAAAAGGGGGGCACCTTCACCAAGCGCTGGGGGCGCTCATCATCACTACTACCTGGTTCGCCCTTTGGAGCACCCATCATAAATTCTCCGCCAGGTACCAGCACCAGCGTCAACTTTACCCCATCACCCAAGTCTTCGATGTAGCCCTTGTTGGTGCGTTTGTAGCGGTGCAGGGTGAGGTTGCCAGATAAAGTCGCCATGCCATTGCCCTAGAGCTAGCTGTGTTGTTAGTGATTATGGCTCAGCACCTGCCAAGAATAAGTGTATCGATTTCCACCCCCTCAGATTTTGGGGGAGACCGAAGAGAGGAAAATGCTGGGTGACAGCACAACAGTTCAGGTGTACTATTTAGTTTCGATCTAGTTCCTGAAGGGTTTATCCCCCATGCACCGCGAGTTTGAGCAGGTTAGGCGTGCCATCTACCACGGCAATCGTCTGAGGAGTTCCCTGCTTTGTTTATCGTCACTGTGCCCGCTGGCTTCCCGTCGCCGGCAGAAGATTACGTCGAGGGTCTACTTGATCTAAACCGCCATCTCATCCCCCATCCCGCCGCTACCTTCTTTGTCAGGGTCAGCGGCGACTCCATGATTGGCGCAGGCATCCACAACGGCGACCTGCTAATCGTGGATCGAGCCGTCTCTGCGATCCATAACAGCGTCGTCATCGCGGTGCTCAATGGTGACCTGACAGTTAAGCGGCTCTACCGGAGCGGGGGCATCCTGCGGCTGATGTCAGAGAACCCAGCGTATCCCCCTATCGAGATTCACCCAGACATGGACTTTGAGGTGTGGGGCGTCGTGACGAAGGTAATCCACTTCCTCTGATGCCCTCCTGGATAGCCTTGGTAGACGCCAACAATTTTTACGTCTCCTGTGAGCGGGTATTCGATCCTCGCCTGCGGGATAAGCCGGTGGTGGTGCTGTCTAATAACGATGGATGCGTGGTGGCCAGATCCAACGAGGTCAAAGCCCTGGGCATTCCGATGGGTGCGCCGGTCTTTAAGCTGCGATCGCAAATCCGAGACCACAGCATCCAGGTCTACTCCTCCAACTACACCCTCTACAGCGACCTGTCGCGGCGGGTGATGCAGACCCTGGAGCAGTTCACGCCGGATGTGGAGGTCTACTCCATTGATGAAGCGTTTCTGGGGCTTTCAGGGGATGTGGCAGCGATTGCCGAGCAGCTGCGGCAAACGGTGCAGCAGTGGAACGGCATCCCCGTCTCAGTGGGGGTAGCCCCGACTAAAACCTTGGCCAAGGTAGCTAACCACATCGCTAAAAAGAGCACCGGTGTCTGCGTCCTCGATGCCCCCTCAATGGTGCTGGCAGATTTGCCGGTGGGAGAGATCTGGGGTATTGGTCACAGGCTTAGCGATCGCCTCCACCTGCAAGGTGTAGAAACAGCCCTCCAGCTGAGGGATGTAGAGCTGAGCTGGATACGGCAGCAGATAGGCATCGTTGGGGTGCGCCTGGTGCAGGAGCTGCGGGGAATCCCCTGCCTGCCTCTGGAGCTGTGCCCGGCCCCGCGTAAGAGCTGCTGTGTGTCGCGGTCGTTTGGAAGGCCAATGATGGCGATCGCTGAGCTGAGAGAGGCGGTGGCCACCTATGCTGCTCGGGCTGCTGCCAAGGTCAGGCGAGATGAGCTGAAGGCAGGTGTCGTGACTGTTTTCATCACGACCAACCGCTTCAAGCCGGATGAACCGCAGTATTCCAACTCTGCGGTGGTGCAGCTGCCCCAACCGGCGAATGACACGTTCACTTTGGTGCAAACAGCACTAAGAGCGGTGGAGGGGCTTTACCAGCCTGGGTATCAGTACAAGAAAGCAGGGGTGTTGCTGATGGAGTTAAGCCCGGCCTCCATCGTGCAGACAGACCTGTTTAGCAACGTGGCCCAGCAGGAGAAGCGGGGGGCGTTGATGCGGACGGTGGATAGCCTGAACCGGCAGTTTGGTGCCGGGACGGTGTTCTGTGCATCTGAGGGGATAAGAAAGGAATGGCAGATGCGATTGGGGTTGAAGTCACCAGGGTTTACGACTCGATGGGGAGAATTGCCGGTGGTGGAATGAAGGACCAACACGGGGTTTCTGTTCCACTACTATTCAAATTCCTACTATCTTCGGGTCCGGTTTAGCAGCTAGTGGGTACTTCACAGTGGTCAACGTCAGGCAGTTGGGAAGATCAATCCCGAGTGCCCCTTCACTGTCATCAAACAACCTTTTCTAGTCTTTAGTCACCTCAGCTACCTCCCAGCAGGGCCATTCTGCCCATTCAAAATTGATTTTTCAGAAAAGTAGGTTGATTACAGGCGATCTAAGGTTCCTGGTCTGTGGTTGCCGATACCTTTTTCAACACCACAAGCGGCTTGGGTCGATCCGCTGCACTAGGATTGTTATGCATCTTTCTAGCTGACAACTTCAGCAAGGAAAATTATGCCGTCCTCAACCCTTTTTTTGATTGAATTGAGTTGTTGGAAACTAAATGTGCCAGCAGAACCATGTGTACCGTCATTAAACACGCGAAAGAGTTGAACAATGTTTTCCATGTCCTGTTCAACGAACTCCTCAAGGGCATCTTCTACCATCCCTTTTCGGGTTAGCAAGAATTTTAGTTTGGCTCTTCGTGTTGGTTTTCCCTGATCTGTCCTATCACAACTTGGCAGTAAGCTAATGACATCTGCATCCGGTGCTTTAAGCTCAAGTATCTGGCTAATAATTTCGCGTGCGCTTGTGCAGAAATGTCGAGCTGCATCAGGGTTACGTGGATTCAGAGCATAGACCGCACCTTGCCATCGACTGTCGAGATCATCAGAGATCTTGCGTAGTTCGTCTACCAGCATTGCATCTTGATCGCTACTGGCTTCTTCTGAGTTAGGCTCCGAACCGGACAGCAAATTGAAAACTTCTAAGCTGTTCGCAGTTTCTTTTTCAGAGAGATCGAGAATTCGATTGTATCTTGGGTCAAAACTTTGCGTCTCAGCTCGCTGTTCCAGGCGAGTGTAAGCCTCATACAAGGAGCTAACAGAAGTATGGTACACAACATACTGCGTTTTCTTAGTAGGTTGCCCACTCAATTTCGCTAACTCGCGTTTAATTCGCTGCCGATTTGCTCGGACACGAGAGTTATAGGTACGTACCTCTCGGTTGTACTCATTAACTGCTTGCTTGACCTGCTGGTTATAACGTTTAACCTCTCGATTATATTTATCGACCGCTTGTTGAGTTTTACGCTGAGCTTGCTGAAGCTTGCTTCGAAGCTGAGATGCTGAAACTTTTCGTACCATAAAACTCCTAGTCACAGATTCACTGAGAGATTGCCCAGCCACGCTAGAGTTAGCGTAATCATGAGCAAATTTTAGCTTTCTAGCACTAGGACATAGTACTTTTGTTTCTTGTTGAAATAACTTGTAATAAGCTAAACGTCAAAAGCTTGTATGGAATACTTCAATCAACCAAGGCGAAATTGTTGTCTGGATGCATAACAATTTCCATCCGCAACGGAACCAATCCCTTCTGCACCATCATTCGTAGCTCTAGCTACATCGATACATCCATTAACCTCAGCCAGCGCTTTCTCTTTCAAGTCAGGGGATAGCAGTCGCCAATCTACATCACACTCTGCCCCTAGAAGCGCCCACAAGAGATTTGTTGTCACTTTCCCTGGATGGCGCTCTCGTACCTGCACCCAGGCCGAAGCTGCACCACCAACACGCTTGAGGTCCTTTGCGGTGTGTACCTCAATCTCAGCGAGCCACTCGCGAGAAACCGGCCCAATATTTCTCATATGCGATCGCCCTGCCAGCTTCTGTTACTGGGCATTCTAGGACAACGAACGCCGATCACTATAAGTAAGACCGCGTTACTTCTCATTCACCATGGGGAAACCAAAAGACATTCTCTACCGCACAGCGCTCGACGCTGCCGGAGCCTTAATCACAACTGAACAAGCAGCGAAGGGAACAGTCTACAGCTGTCCTATTTGCCAAGGCGATATGATTCCCCGCCTAGGAGAGAAGAAACGCCACCACTTTGCTCACAAAGCACTGGCCGAAAACTGTACTCCAGAGTCAGTGCTCCACTACAGCTTCAAAAAATTGCTTGCTCAAAAGATTCAGGAGCACATAAGCAGTCAAGAGCCCCTTCAAATCTCATGGTCATGCCACGAGTGTCTGGAAGACCATACCGGAAACTTGGTCAAAAAAGCGGCTCGGGTTGAAGTCGAACATAACCTCGGTACTTGTCAGCCCGATATCGCGCTGCTTGATGCCTCGAATAGAGTAGTCGCAGTGGTAGAAGTCGTAGTGACCCACGAGCCAGAAGAGAAAGTACTCGACTATTACGAGCGGGAAAAAATAGGAGCCGTTGTATTTCAGCTGAAATCTGATGAGGACCTAGGCCGAATAGCCTCCTCAATGGAGCCTGACCGCGTTTACTCATGTCTCAACCCAACGTGTAAGCGGTGTGGAGGGCGCACAAACAAAAAAGACCTCCACATCATTCAAAGTAAGTGCAAATGGTGCCAGCACACGATGCTTGTTGCAGCCACTCTAAGCAAAGCAACGATGACCGGCGAATTTCGGCCCTCTGACCTCGAAATAGCAGAAGCAAAAGGTGTGCGTATTGGCTACTGGCAAAGCAAACAATCAGGTTGGTTTTATCCAACAAGTGCATGCCCTCAATGTAAAGGCGTAGTCGGCCTCTCCTGGCTCTGGGACGATCACGTTGCGTTTTACCTCAAGCTGCCAAGAGAGGTGGTGCCTGCAGGGCATGTCTGTCTCGGCTGCAAGCTTGACTTAAACGGCACCTGGCCGGTTCGCTACAAAGAGAAGCCAGGAAAACCACCAACGCCACCAAAACTACGCGCCAAGTAAGTAGTTATAGAAAGTCAGTTTCAAGAGGGCGTTAAGCCAAAGCGACTCTTGCGCTCTGTGGTGTGCTCATAGGCCCGTTTACATGGGCCTACCCCAATGCCTCAGCTATAGCCCCGCCTAACTCAGCAAGGATCCGCTCTCGCGCAAAGTCAGCAGCTGCCCTGGCTGACTCAGCAAGAATGGTGTCTGTATTAGGGGTGAGCTTAAACGCTGAGCCCAAATACCCAAGAGACTTACAGTAGAAGTCACCGAGGTTAGTCGCCGCCAATCGCTTATTGGTCTGATAGTCCTCACGCTGAAAGGCATCGAGCGCCTCACGATGGAGCGCAGTCACAGGCTCACCGAGTGTCGAGAGAATCGCATCAACAGCAAGCTGTACACGCTCGGAAGTTAAGGTAGCGGGGGATGGGGCTGTAGATGATTGCATGTGAGATAGCCTCTAACGACAACGACAACGAAACAGACATTCAACGAAAAGAACAATTTGTGTCGCGCTCAATTTGGGGAAGGTAGTTCTTCTCCCAATACGCCTCAAAATGCTGCTCAATGATTCGGCTTACTAGCTGCACCATGGGGCCAGTGTCCACAATACGTGCCACCTTCAAGAGCACGGCATTGTAGTTACTGATAGTGATGACGTTGTAGGTCCGCTGAATAGCAGTGCCGGATGGATTAAACGGCACGCTATCAATTGGTGTTACCCCAAACCCAGGCCGTCCTAAGGTATACCGCTGAAGATCCTCCTCAGAGCCATCCCGCAGAATACGGTAGTACTCAGCTTCATCCATCTCCCGCGCCGCAGCATCAGCAATGGCCGCCTCTTGATAAAAGCTGTGATGCTTGTGAAAGAAGGCATGGAGGCACTGCTGCACGAGTGACTTTCTTGCCCACCCTAACTGATCGCAGGCAAGGTCAAACCGCTCCCAGGTCGTAGAGCTTGCATAGATGTAGTTAAGCCGAACTTGACGAGCCATGCAGAAATTAAGGAGAAACAGACAGTTTTCGGTGTACGAGCGGAAATATCGGTACAAATTGTGCCATAGAAGCACCACTGGTTCTTTCCTTGTACAAAAAATCAATACATTGAATTTTTAATTCAGTTAAATTCGTTCAGAATAACTTGTGCTATCGTGGAACGTATCAGCCGGTTCCATAGAACCGTCGCGGAACCACAGAACCGGCCTTCCCATAAAACGCACACGCTCTTTTTTGTGAATGGAGTCTCTTCTGCTTTTAAGGAGAAGGAGATGACGACAACAACCGCCGCCTCCTCCCTCACCACAGCCCCTACCTATTCGTACAAGGAGCTTATCCGCACCCTTTCAAAGCGGCTTCGCCGCCGCATCACCAAAAGTACGCTCAGTCGGTGGATGGCCTTGGCACTTATCCCACCTAACCCCACCGGAAAACCCCGGAAGTACTCAGAACGCGATGTCCTAAAAATCTGGTTCATCGCTCGCGCGATCGAACGAAACCGTAACGCCACTCTTGCCCAAGAACGACTCATTGATTTTCTGGAGAATTACCCATGCCTCTAACTGCACAGGAAAAAGAACTGTTAAACGCTCAGCGCAAAACCACTCAATTCAAGCAACCTCAAGGGTTTAGCGAGGCTCATCCTTCAGATCAAAAAGAAACTGAAGCGACACAAACCGATGACCTCATGACAGCTCTCGCTGCCCACAAGGATTTTGAGCACATTGCCCGCGCACTCATGCGCTCTAGTGACGATCGATTAAATAGCTTTGCAGGAGCAGTTGTAGAGAATCGCAAACGCCAGGTAGTCAGGTTCTGCGACTTTCTGGAGAAAGCAGAAGTAGGGCAACTTGATCTTGCCCTTATCGGTGCTGAACTCAAGCGTCGAAAAGAGCGGAAAGCTAAAGCACCTGCGCCTCCTGAAACATTTGATATGAACTCACCCGGCTTTGGCATCAACCTTGACGATGTCATCGACTGCACCGCGCTCATTTCAGGCTTTGCTACGGCAAAGTCTATCGCTGGCATTTAGAAGCTCCTGGTTGCCATTGTCGTCCTAGCGCTCCTCACTACTAGAGGATGCACAAGAAGTCACCATGCCTCCCTCCCTCCTCACACAGCCACAACATCATCGGCAGGGAAAATTCAACCTGCTTCGGTGGTACAGAAACTTAAGCCCCTTTGCCCGTCTCGCTCCCATTTCAGCGGTGCTTCTTCTTGCGGTAGTTGCGGTGACCGCTATTACCGGATACCGCGCTGAGAAGAGACTTGTTACCCCACCAGCGTTTGAAGCCTACGACTTTGCCGCTGATGATCCGCTCGCTGTTGCTGAAAGGCTCGCATCGATGCGTACCAACGGAGACTACGCAGAGGAAGACTATGCCGTAGCCTTGAGTGAAGTGCTCGGCCACTACGATGCTTGGATCGCTAAAGAGACGGCCTCAGTCCTTGAATACCCCTTAAATCAAGAGTCGCTCAGACTACTTGAAGCAGCAAAAGCAGAGGTGCAAGAGGGACGTTTAGTAAACGTTGATCCGCTTGCTCAGATTGACCTTGAGTATTGCCGGGATATTTTGGAGCCCCACCAATGTGTGCTCCTCCGCTACGCAGCAGAAGGACTCCAGTGGGCCGCTGTCGGGTTTGCTGGGGGAAAAGACGTAACCATCGCAGAAGGCCTCGGTAACGGCGTCTACGGCAATTGGCGTCCCCTCCCTGCCATCTACCAAATCCAGATGGGACTCACGCGCTACTACGCTGCTGTTCGCGCCATGTTTCCTCTCTCAGCTCAGCATGAGGATGCAACAGAGGTGCTCCAGGCGCTCGCTAACCTCCGGGAAGGTGTCTTAAACGTCGAGTACTATCTGCCTGGCGCACAATCACCAGTGCGAGTCCCTACAACGGCCGTTCCTGAGACCACCCCCGCAGAAGTCATTCAGGAGGTGATGAAGTAATGAAGATCATCACTTCCAACACGCAAAAGATCTTAAGCAGCAGCCTGTTTGGCGGCGGCTCCTTAGCAGCCATCCTCGGTATGACGCTTATGATCCAAAGTCCTAAAACGGTTGATGCTGCCACGGTGAGGGAGATTTACGGGCTCGGAGTCGAAAACGATGGGGCAGTCGTTACAGCCCACAGTAAGGCCGCACACGCCTTCGGTCTCATAGTTTCGGTGCTTGGCTGTGGCGGGATAGTAGGGGGAATGGCACTCGCTGAGCGCCACCCCACATCCCTTGCTCCATCGAGCCTTCCTGTCTCAGGCGGAAAAAATACTCATCCAATTGCGATCGAAGATTTAAGCGAGAACACCTTAAGCGAGCTCGCCGATAACGTAGCCCAGCTCCTAGCAGCTGCCCCCTGGCTCAAAAAAATGATGGGAGCATTCGTCGTGCTTGTTATCGGTCCCTCAGGCTCAGGGAAAAGCACAATCGCCATGGCGATCGCAGTACTGCGAGCCATTTACAAACGGGAGGAAGCTCCCATCATCATCGACCCCGATACTGACGCCAATATGGTTCAAGGCACCTGGATCTTTGGTGACCTCTACGGCTCTACATCCAAAGGGGAGGGGATGAATGCCGTTCGAGAGAAAGTGCTCGACACGATGGGGCGCATCTATGAACCATTCAGGACAAAAAATGCAGGCAAGCACCGACGCACTGTCATTATTGACGAAGTAGGGAAGTGGGAGACTGCCAACTATCCCGAGTTAAACGGACTTTCAAACTCGCTTATCGGCTGGGCTAACCAAACAGCACGCAAGCAAGGCTGGGCTCCTATCCTCATCCTCCACGGCGAAGCCGCAGGAAACGCCGGTGGGAAATCACTCAATACCGGGGTCTTCTCAGCGCTCAAAACCACAGCAGCGGTGATTCGCCTGGAAGGCACAACCGATGATGATGGTGAACTTACCTGGGGCGAGAAAGCCACGTTCAAACAAGCAGGTACCGAGTACACCGAGGCTAACTTCCAGCCCGTTGCACTGCCCGATACCGTGCGGCCTGGTGCACTGCGCGACCAACTTGAAGAACTAATGCGCGCCTTGGGCTATACCCTAAATGACGATCACACAATTCGCCTCGACCAGGGTGATCACATCGACAGACTCAAAAAAGAAATTGAAGGAACTTTCAATCGAGATGATTGGATAGACACACTTAACCGTGCTTGGGTAGCGCCAATTGGAGAAGACATCCCCGACGATGAGGCGATGAAACTAACGCCCAATTATGAAGTACTTCACGACCACCCAGTGACAGGTGATCTCTTCACCTATTGCCTCAAGAAATACGGGATTCATACCCCAATAGAAATTCGCAAAGTGCAGCAGAACTGGGGAAAAGATTATGATCGCCTTTCCTCAAACGAAATTCGTGAAATAGTTAATCAATTAGTTACTCATCACCTTGCCATCTGGCTCGAAGAGGGGAAACGATTCGCTCTGAAATTTGCCCCTCCTGTTGGGTAGCTTGTTGGTCAGACTCTGTGTTGGGTTGTTGGAAGAGCCATTCTGTAAGGGATACACCCGAGCCAGGTAGCAACAGGAGACCTCTTACCAACACACCTTTTCCAGGCACCCAACACGTTACCCAACACACTCATAGTCGTTTCTAGAACAACAAGACGAGGTGCTCACTATGTCTGATTCTGATAACACCAAAAAAAATGAAGACGCTGCGAAAAAAGCAGCTGATTCAGCCGACATGAAACGCAAAAAGGCTGAGCTTACAAAGAGCTGGTCTGCCGGGGTTATCGGCATGGGTTTTTTATGGCCCTGGGAAGTTGTATCGAGGCCAAAGCGATCACTCTTACTTCTGCTTGGATTTTTCGCATCCTTGGTGGCTATGAGTTCACTTTTTATCGCCGCAAAAGCTGCATTATTTGCAGAAGGCGGTGAAGTTACACCATCCTTAAGCACGCTCCTTGACCCGTCTGATTTCGGAGCAGCAGTCGGTACCGCGACCCGAAATACCGTCGAAGATGCAACGACACTGCTTACCGGGAAAGACGGCGAGCAGCGCCCGATCACTCAACTTGATGGGGAGTAGAGAGGTAGTAGCACTATGCACACCGCTCGGGGACTCATCGTCGCAGCGTTCTGGATTGCCCTTGTGCTTGAACTTCTCCACCCAGGAGAGCATCGATTTTTTCTTGTGCACGATGGCAACCGCTTTTTACAGATCACCTTTGTAGGAGAAGAAGGAGGTGAGGGGAGTAAATGAAGGTGGGCTCTCTTCTTAGCAACACGCTCAGTACCGCATCGAGTGAACTGTTTCTCTGGTCGCTTGCAGCAATTCTCTGTGCACCGCCAGCAATCGTGCTCTTTCATTCAGGTGTAAACGCCTTTGCCCATAAGCTCGCTCGGGAAGGGCTCTCCTTCTCAACGCCAGGCCTTCGGGTACTCGGCCACGACATTATCCCGAGCTATACACTCTTCCAATTTATTGGCCCTCGCGGAGGTAAGTCCCATGTCTATTCCGGTTTGGATCAGGCCCCCGTAGAGAAGGGTGAAACGTTCACCCTCTTAGATGGCACCATTGTTGAGGTCTCGTCTGGGTACGGCTGGAGAGGCGATATCGGCATCGCTGGGGCGAGTAAAGACCACAAAGGAGTTGACCTTGCAGCATCAATTAACACCCCACTCTACGCCCCGATTAATGGGGTAAAAGTGCAGTGCTGGTGGGATAGCAGCGGTGGTGGTGGACAAGTTGCCGACATCTGGATAGGGCCTGAACTCTACCAGGCGCTCCACCTCGCTGAGTGTTACCCCGGTACAAAAGCCAAAGGCGAGGTCCTTGCTCACACCGGTGATTCAGGTATCGGTAGTGCCCATCTCCACTGGCAGCAGCAGGTGCACGGCACTAAGGTCCACCCCAAGCGCGGCATGCTCCAGGCCGTCTTAAATCCTACGCTGATGCCGGAGTATCACGACTATGCTGGCCGCCCTTCGATTGAAGACAGGATGATTACTTGTGTCATCGGGTACATCGAGGGTGCTGCAACCAAGGATTGTGAGAAGACCAATGCTTACGGGGGACACAGGGACTCAAACCGACATAATCACGGTTTCTTTAGCTCAACAAACGGCTATCCGAGCCCTGAAGCCGCAGATAGCGCTGAGCTCGCCAAGCTCAAAGGAGTAACCCCGCACATGCAGGCAAAGGCAAAGGAGGTATTAGGCGACGAACTCTCCGATGCGGCACTTCTAATGGCCCTTGATTTGAAAAACCAGTCCCCCGATGCAGCGAACCGGCTTTTCAAATACCTACCAAGCCCTGACCCAACTCCAGAGGAGATCATAAACGCCCGTACAGCAGCGCTCACTGAAAGCCGTAGAGAGATTGGTATTGGAGGAAGTCCTAACCTAAATGTTGCAGCAGACCAGACGCGCCGAGTTACCCAGGGCCTCGATGCCATGACTCATCTTGAAAACTTGAGACAGGAGAATCGAGATAAATGATGAGACTACACCCAAGACCTCTAAGCCTCGCTCTTAGAAGAAACGATAACGCTCAAAAAGTGAACTTTTACCGGACACATTTATCCATTTATCAGTGTGTAGCAATAGCCCGGACATTTTTCTAGGCAAGCGCTGAAACCCTGGTTTCTGGTTGGCTAAGCTACCGGAAAAGGTCTGAAACCCTCATTCCACCACAGGCTGTCAAAACCTGACCGGAGTGTTGGTGTAGACAACTTGGATTAGTGCAGTTGATCCGTTTTCAATATAGATGTGTATGATTGATTGCAACTGCTGAACGTTTTGTTCCCAACTGCCATGAGCCATAGCGTGCCACGGAATCCAGACGGTCGTCGTCCCAGCTATGAGGCTAAAAAGTCTCGGGTGAACTTGTCTCTTACTGAGGTAAGTATTGACGGGCTCGATATTCTCGCAAGGACATTTAACCTTTCGCGAAGCGAGTTCGTTGAGCGTATTGGCCGGGGACTAATACCTATCGCTATAACTCCACAGATGCTCTCTGTGCAGGTAGACGAACGAAACGATGATGCAGTTGCTGTATAACGCGTGAAAAAAAGGAGAACCCTAGCTGACAAACAGCCCAAACTCAAAAAACTAAAGACCCAGCTGCGCTAACAGCCAGGCCTTTAAAGATAAACCAATCGAACTTGGGATTAACAGATGCGTTCACCGATGCTTTGGCCGGCAATGTGAACTCATCACAGAGTAACTGTGTCTACATATTAACCCAGGATCCCCGATTTGCACACTTTTTCGGCGGATCCATAAAGGTTTTTAGCCCTGACACGCTCGTGATCCCAAGTGCCCTTTAACAGGCGAGGAGCACGAGCACGGGCGTGTATTGACCGATTTAAGCTCAAGAAGTACCCACCCACCACCACCACCTGCTGCTGCTGCTGCTGCTCCTCGTCCCCTGCACACCAACTTGGGACGAAACACCAGTGAAACAAGAAGCACCTCGGGCACTGTCGTTCTTCTCGGTAGAGGAGGCAGAAGACCCGTATCTAAAACTCTGGCCCCACCGATATGACTACATTTGTGCCGAGCACACAGAGCCGAACGAAAAGCCCTCCTGGCAAACTGAATCGCGACACCCACTAAGCGACAGGCTTATCCTACAAGGCGGGTATCTCTACGGCGTGCGCTTTAACGCAACTACCAAGTACATCCTTCTCGACATTGACAGAGGAAGTCGGTATCACCCAGCATCTGATCCCCTGGCCCTACGACGCATACAAGATGCGCTTGAACCTCTGGGGCTTCCCTCATGCATCACCATCACGTCAAGCTACAGTGGTGGCCTCCACATCTACTTTCCCTTCGAGGAGGCGCAGAAAAGCTGGGAGATAGCTCTGTGCGTAACAACTGTGCTCCAGAATGCAGGGATGAAGTGCTCACCTGGCCAGCTTGAAGTATTTCCTAACCCAAGAGCCTACGTTCCGCTGGAAAATAGCGAGATGCCGCTCTACAGCGCCCACCGCCTTCCGCTCCAGACAGGCTCATACATTCTAAAAAACAGTGACCTTGAACCTGTCTCCAATTCGCGTGAGCGATTCGCCGAAATGTGGCACCACGCAAGTAGCCACAACACGATTGATGCAGTGCTACTGAAGCAGACGTTAAAGAAAGCACGACGACGCGAATACCGAGTTACCACCAAAGCCGAGAAGTTTATCAATGACCTGAATGCCGAAATTGAGCCCGGCTGGACTGGCCCAGGCATGACAAATCGGATCCTCGGCAAAATTACCATGCGAAGCTACATCTTTGGCCACGTCCTGTACGCGCCAACCCCATTGGAGGGAGACGCACTGGTAGAAGACATCATCAAGATTGCACGTGAGCTACCCGAGTTCCACAAGTGGAGTAACCACGTGCATGAACTCACCGAGAAAGCGACTGCGTGGGCGAGGGCAATCGAACAAAGCCACTACTACCACTACGGAGTAGACAAAGCTCGAAGGACAGCAGCCAACGATGAAGATACGCCCTCACACAACGAAATCAAAGCACAGGAAGCGAGAGAGAGAATACGACTAGCCATTGCAACGCTTCTCAATGAGGGGCAGCTCCCCATCACCGTTCGAGAGCGGTTCAACGTCCTTACAACAAAATTTTCCGTTGGAGGCCCAACCCTTTACAAAAACAAAGACCTTTGGCACCCCGAGCACCTTCGTGACAGGGCACCTGTGGAAATCCCCCCAGACCCCCCGAACGTAAAAGAGGCTCCCTCGGAGCCCGAGCGCTTTGAGGCGCACGAGCCCGAGAGTCGCCCAAACTTATTGGAACAAAAAGGGCGTAACACTTTGCCTGACAAGACTTTGAACTCCTTAAATCAAGAGCAAACTCACTCTTCGGTGTGTAACAGCGGCGCGCATGCTGCCCAACTGTCGCTCTTTCAACTCGCTTCAGACCAAGAAGAGCGTCGAAAGCGTTTGGCTGAGAAACAATCCAATCGACAAAAGGCCAAGCAGAAGAAGGCCAGGCAAGCGGTGATCGAACGTATGAGGAGTTACCTAGCCTCGGAAGACCATGTGCTTAAGAAGGAGGCACTTAATTGGGTCCTGGAAAACCCGGGGTACCTCGACTAGGTGCTGTAGGCGGGGGCTTGGGAACCCTTGCCATAATCAACGACCAAGTAGGCCCTAAAGGAGCGAAGCTGCGATTTGAATCCATTTAGTTCCCATGCACTAATGGAAGCTTAGTTTTGATAGCGGAAAAACCTTGGTTATTCAGTGCGGGAAATAGCCTACGGCCTAATTTTGAACAATATCGCCTCACAGTTATGCTTTGGGAACTCCTGTTTTTATTGTTTGCCCTATTTTGGTCAACCCTACTGTGTGAAGTGACTGGGCAGAGTCGCTGAAACCCTAAAGCAGCAATTATTTTGAGCACTAACCAAAAGGATTGATAGTCAAAGCTAGCCTTTACAATTTGCAACAGAATACTCTCAGCCTGTAACACTGCGTCGGTGTCTTCATTATCCAGGTCATTGATTGCCTGGATCCTTCCCGGACTCAAGCTGTTCTAGCCGTTCTCGAATGAGAACGCGAAGTTTTGCTGCAAGGGGAAGTTCTGTCCAAGCCACGTCATCGCGGCAAGCCTCGACTCGTTCTCGAATATCGCTGACATCAACAGAGATGCGATCGCGCTGACTCACAAAACATCAACCATAGTACTGCTCACACCCTATGGTATCCCTGGGCTACGATAGGAAAGCAGTTGATGCTTATAGATTCATTTGGCATCCATTAGAAGCCATTATGCTATTATGACCCACAAGGCGAGATGCCTTAACCTCTGGCCCTTGGGTGAGGAGAAATAGGCCAGTTCTAGATCCTGTGTTCGTTTGTCATTCACACGTTTCCCCAGGAGGAATTCCTATGTCTAGTTCTCAGCAACTCTCAACGCTTTTTACTCCGTGCAACAGTGGCATGTGCCCAACACTCTACAGCGACGAGCATGGCCGGATGTTCGTTCAAGGGAATCGCCTAAGTGGTGCTGCCCGAGGCGGCCTTGCTCTCGCTGACCATGAGGATGTGGTTGAACTCACTCCAGAGCTCATCGCGTTTATTCGTGGCTAACGATTGAAACCCCTTGCTTGTTGAGTGGCTCTCCCGAGTACGGAGGGGCCACTTTTTCTTGGGCTGTGCTCTTAGGCGGAAGTAACTCTGCTTCTACAAAATGGCGGAAATCGTCTGAATGAACGTCACGAACCCGTGCCCAGTGCTGGCGCACGGTCTGGTAGCGAAAGAGCGAGCGAGCGTCCTGCTTAAATCCCTCAAAGTAGATTTCGCTGATAATCGCGTTCTTAAAATTGACGTAGCCGATAAGCACCTGATTGATGAGGAACTCTGAGATCTTTTCAATTTCCCATACTTTCGTATCGAGGCCGTTCGCTTTTGTGAAGCTCTCCAAAAGTGATGCGTTGTTAAGGATGCCGAAGAAAAGCTCCCGATGGGCACTGATGACGTCTCCTTGGGCAACGCTGTAGCTATTTTGAAACTGGTGTCGTACTTGCTCAACCAAAACTTTCAGAGTGGTCCGAGTTGTAAACCACAGCAAAATATTGGCGACTGTGGCGATAAACGTGATCGCGACCATTAGCAGGTCAGCAAAGACTCTTGGTTCGATACTGCTGCTCATAGCGCTCGTCCTGGTCATGGAGCGTTCGGGGCCTCAAGGGTAGATCAACTAAGTGCGCCGTCAACAAAAAACCTCTTGAGCCTGGTTCTTGTGGGTTCGTATGCTTTTCCTCGAAACAAATAGTCGTGGGTAGACGGTGCTTGTGTGTAGGGCAGAAACCATGCAGGGCAAAGTGCCAACGGTTCTAACCAAAGGTTCTCCATGCCCTCTATGAACGTTGTTATCTACGGAGGAAGTTTTCCTATAACCTCAGGTGAAAGTGGGTATCGACCGACTGAGAGCGATCTCTACTAGTTCACTAGAACATCTCAGTGGTACCCCGATCCACTGGGCTTCTGTATACGGATGGAGTGTTTTACCTAGATAGAGAAGAGGTGCCTTGTTGCAGGATGCGATCGCATCCTGGCAGTTCGACCCTCGAATCAAATTGAATCCAATGCTTCAAAGGATTCAGTTCTGGAAGCTAACAGTGAACCCCGACAGATCGGCAGTGCTGGTCTGTGGGCGCCATTTAGACAATGTGGCCGATACATATAAGATGCCGTTTACGGATTTTCCCCTCGGATCGGTCACCATTTACTGCCAGAGTGGAGTCCTCTTGCTACCATCTGAACGCTAGATGCCGCCTCCAGCTCAAGTAAGCCTCATGTAGGGATGCGGGCGAAAGGTTCTCGGAGACTAGCCCTGCATGGGGGTTGCCATCTGCGCTCGCAAGTCATCGAGCATAGCCCTCGCAATCCCCCATCCTTCTATCGCTGCCATCTGCTCAACAGACTTCAGCGCTAGATGGTGCTCATTGGCTAGCGCCATCAGCGACTCACCATCCCAGTACCGGGTTCTGATTGCGTTTTTGATGTGGGTTTCCATGATCTAACGGTGCTCCTTTTTGGCAGCGCCCAGGGACCTAGCGTCTTTCAGCGCTTGAAGCAAGGTCTTAGAGTTGGGGTAGCGATCGAGCGGCTGACTGACCAGCCAGTTGGTGCTGGAAAGCTTAGCCCTTTGGTCAGTCAGTTTCGCTAGAGTGCCGGCGCAATTCGCCCGGTTGCGCCCATCGTGGGGTGAGCGAATTGCCGCCGATACCCGTGCGATCGCCTCGTCCAAAATTTGAATCAGATCGGCCAGCGTCTGGGGTGTCGATTGCAAAACCTCAGGCTGCTGAGTGGCTTGAGGGTCGCCAGGCTCTGCGGTGAAGCTCATCAGCTCAATGGGCGGGCCACCGCCGCTGGTGCGGTCTTCCTGCGCTGCTGCCCAACTCCCAGCGGCGCTCCACAAATGGGCTCTACGGGTCGAGACGCCTTGCTTGCGGGCCACCGCAAGCAATAGGCCCTCTTTCAAATAGCTACTTTTCATCACCCGCTTTGTTGTGGGCTTGATTTGGTCCGCCATTGCGACCTACTGCATACTGTACACCTCAGAGTTCCCGCAGGCTAATAGGTTGAGCAGTGTGAAGTTGTGTAGCGCTTGCGGGGCTGAATCGAGGCTTGAAAGGGGGTGTGGGCAGCAGCGCTACTCTCCAGCTCAAGTAGTTAATGGCCAATCACGGCGGGTGCCCCGAGAAGGCGCTGATTTATGTCCGTCGGGGCCAGCAGTGATTGTCGCCTTCACAACTGATTAACTCCTTGCCGCAAAGCAGTGGTATTGCCTGTGAAGGCGCAATTTCTAGGCTCGGCTTGGCTTGAGCAGGGCTACAATCTCGTCGCCAGCCCACGGCGATAAGGGAGGGCAGATACAACAAACCCTTACCAGAGCCTCAGAAACGCTGGCAGGGGTTGGAGCGCGAGGCAGTTAGTCTCTCAAGAGGACGGGCACGATAAATTAATAAATGGGCTACAGGCTTTATGATTTCTCGCCCTCTGATTTTAATTTCAGCTCTTGGAGTAGCCATACTTCCGTTAAGCGCTTGCTCACTAAATGACCAAGCAGCTACGGTAGCGCCGCTTGCCCAGGCAGTACAGGTTAACGATAGTCCTAATTCTGCTCCTCAACCGTCTACCCCTCAGACGGTGGCGCAGGCCCAGGGGCAAATAACAAACCGACTGCAAGGTTTACAGCTTGACCGGGTTTCGTTCTCTGCGTTTGATCTAGAAGGTAATACGTTCTGCGGAGTAGACCTAGACTTCCCAAACATGCGGGTAAGGATAATGGCAAAGCCTCATCATGATTGGCAAGGAGTTTTCTATTTCGATGCCAGTGGCGAGCCTTGGGCTGAGTACGGTATCAACCAGCGCACGGGACAACTCAACAAAGAAGACGCCTATTTGCACGAGGGGCTGCTAGGTTCGTTCATTTTCAAGATGGCCCAGATGAATTATGAGCAATGTGCTCTGTAAGGGGTTGCTCAGTCTCATGGCCAAGACTGAGATTTGAGCCAACAGAGGGCTAGGTGGTTTGTGTCGTGAGGCAACTAATACGCAGGAGGGGCATCCTGCTCTCGCTGTTGCATCAATCCCTCGAACTCTCGCTCAGCCCTAGGCCTGAGTCGACCCGCTATACCCCGCTGATTTTACCCCTGAGCCCATCAATATGAGCACTCGATATTAAATGCGATTGCCCTAGGCTAGGCCACCGTTAGCGACGTCGTAAGTTGGGTATCTAGGGTCAACCCGTTGACTGCCGCTTCAAGCGCTTTTGCTCGTACATTTGTTGATCGGCCAGGGCCAAGATATCTTCTAAGGATCGGGTCTCACCTGTCTCGTAGATATAGGACCCGATGCTCATGGATAACTGGAAAGGAGCCTCTCGCTGCTGATTGAACTGGTCAATGCCATCCTGTAGCCGATGCTGTAGCTGGTCCCGCTCTTCGGAGTTGCCGGGTGCTAAAACCACAAACTCATCGCCCCCCAATCGAGCGACCAGGTCTGATTCTCGAAACGTGCGTTTTAGCACATTAGCTGCCGCCCACAGGGCAACATCGCCAGTTTCGTGTCCCTGTAAATCGTTGATCTGCTTGAGTCCATCCAGGTCAATAAACAGCACGTTAAAGGCAGTTTTGAGTCTCGTTGCCAGCTTTAGTTGCTGTTCAGCTAGCAAGAAAAAGCCTCGGCGGTTGTGCAATCCGGTCAATTCGTCGGTGAGGGAAAGTAGACGCACGGCTTCCTCTGCCGATCGCCGTTCCTGAACCTCTTACGCTAGCTTTTGATTGGTTATCTGGAGCTGAATCGTTCGTTGTTCAACCCTATGCTCCAATTCTGAGTAAACCTGAACCTTTTCGATCGCCACCGCAGTGGTATCAGCCAAGGCTTGCAGCACTTTAACGTCTTGGGGTGCGGGTTCTTGCTGAGCGGCCCAGTAAGTACCAATGGCACCAATTGGATTTAGGGTGCGAATCGGCACCATGACTAGACTTTGGACAAACGTAGGTTCGTAAGCTAACCAGGGAATGCGCTGATCTTGAGAGACGTTAGCGATCACCGCCGGAACTCGATGGCGCATTGTCCAACCGCCAATACAAACATCCATGGGAAATCGCTGCCTTTCCAGAGGGGAGCGATCGCGTCTTCATCGGCGTAGTAGCAGCAGTCGCCCTCTTTCAAGATAAAACAAGCTCCGTCGGAGCGGGTCAGCTCGCGCGCTGCCACGCGCACAATTTCCATGATCCGCTCCAGAGTTTTCGCCAACGACAGCTCCTGAACCACAATCAGCAATCGTTCCATTGACTGAATGTATTGCAAAACTGTGGATGTGCTTTCGGTTTCAAGCGCACAGGACAACGGAGCTGCTCTAGCGTTGTCTTGAAGAAGAGCCATAAGGGGGTGGTAATAGGGGCAGGGACCCTTATTTGTTCCCTAAAAACATTTACCTTGATATCTGTGTATAACACATGTCACTTATGTGGCCTACCGTTGGGCAGGGCTTTATGCCGTTGGGGTTTGCCGGGACAGCGCTCCCAATAGCGGAGAGCGACCTAGCGGGCCTCGGAACGACCTAAACCTGGAGCGCCTGATTCCCTGCACTAACTCTGGCGCGATCGCTGGCCGCAGGGCTAGGGAGACCCGGCTCTCCGTTAAGGTCGCGTTGGTGAGTTAACTAAGGAGAACCTGAGCCTGTTGAAGCCCCCGCCTCAGCGCAGCATCACAATCTCTCTTAACTGCTCTTTTATGAAACGTTCCAAAATTTGTCTAGCGCAACGCTGGACAATCACGGAGTAAGCTCAATAGGCTCTGTGCGAGCAGGCAACTAATCAAACTCACTCAACCCCGGGTCGCGGGGGAACAGCTTCAGCGATCGCCGTACCAAGTCCACCATCGGGCAGGGACTGCTCTCTACCAGGGCCATCAACAGAACGGCGGCGCGGCTGTCGCACCACAGGCCCGTTTAGCCCAGAGTCGAGCCGAGCGCTCAGAGCCAAGGGTTCTTGAGCCTTCCAGCTGTCTAAACAGGCCTGGCGAAAGCCGGCGGTGGATAGCTGAGGATATAGATGCACCTGCACTTAGGTTTCTCGATCGAACAGGGTTTGAATACCTTGAGCACCATAGAGAACCCTAATTTTAGGTGGCTTCGCGGCCTTCCCTCGATCCAGAGCTGGTGAAAATTAACGGGAATGAATTAACTGAGCGATCGCCTGCACTAACGCTTGGGGATCAATGGGCTTCGAGATGTGCCTTTGGAAACCTGCGGCAATCACCTGTTGTTGATTGGTATCTCCTGCATAGGCCGTGAGGGCGATCGCCGGAACTTGCCCCCCTTGTTCAGGAGCTAAGGCCCTCACCTGCTGGATCAGCATATAGCCATCCATCTCTGGCATGCCAATATCACTCAACAGAACATCTGGCTTGGCTTGAGGCAAAACAAGCAATGCCTCGTGGGCAGAAGTAGCGGTTATCACCTGTGCTCCCTGCTGTTCTAATACAAACACCACCAATTCTCGGGTGTCGGGTTCATCGTCCACCACCACGATTTTGATGCCGTTCAAATCGTGGGAGGGCTGGGGCGATCGCTCCCGGTCTACCTGTAATGAAGCCTGCAAGAGGGGGAGGCGAATGGTGAAGGTTGCGCCTTGATCCTCCCCTAAGCTGTCGGCTCTAACGGTTCCTCCATGCAGTTCAACCAAATGACGCACGATCGCCAGGCCTAATCCCAGGCCACCAAACTGTCGGGTAGTTGTACCATCCGCTTGGCGGAAATAGTCAAACACATGGGGTAAAAAGTCAGGTGAAATGCCTTTTCCCGTATCGCTGACGGTGATTTGAGCATAACTAGCGTTTTTTTCGTTGTTATTAATGATTTGGCTGTCGGTACTAACTAGAGATGAAGCATCAATAGCTAAGGACAAATCCCCTGTGAGCGATGACAAACTAATGTCAACCCGCCCACCAGCAGGGGTAAATTTCACCGCATTGGAGAGAAGGTTCCAGATCACCTGCTGTAGTCGTGTGGAATCGCCCCAAACCATACATTTTGGATTTTGGATAGCGCTTTGCGCCGCTGCGCTAGAGGATGTTAGCTCGTCCTCGTCTTCTGCTCTAAAACCTAAAATCGTAAACTGTAAATCGATGGACTTGGCTTCGGCAGCCAATCGCACCGTTTCCATTGCGCCTCGAATTTTGTTGGCAAGATTGACGGGAGCCACGTTGAGGTTTAGCTTGCCGCGCAAAATTCGCGATACATCGAGCAAATCTTCAATGAGTTCTGATTGCAGCTTGGCGTTGCGTTGAATAGTCGTTAGCGCATGGGTTGTTTTAGCGGTATCTAGCTTACCGCTCAGCAAAAGTGTAGACCAACCGAGAATGGGGTTGAGGGGCGACCTGAGTTCATGGGATAGCACGGCCAAAAACTCGTCTTTAATACGATTTGCCTGCTCGGCTTCTTCCCGTGCCGATTGCTCCCGTTGCAGCAGCAGTTCTCGCTCGACGTCTGCCTGTTTGCGATCGGTAATATCCAGCAATATGCCAAAGAAATCAACCGTTCGGCGGAACTCCCCTGCTCCATCAAATTGGGCTTGCCCTTTGGCTAATACCCACCGTTCGGTGCCGTCATTCCACACAATTCGATATTCAATTTCGTAAGTTCCAGCCGATTGAGGCTCGAGCGCCCCATTCACCGCCGTAGACACTCGTTCGCGATCGTCCGGGTGCATCCGCTCCAAGACTTGCGGGAGAGGCACCATCACCGTATCCTCTGACTCTCCCCAAATTTCCCGCATCCGCTCGTCCATCTCCACGAGGTTGGTGTCTAGATGCAGCCGCCAACCGCCCAGTTTAGCCACCTGGATGGCTAGGCGTGCCCACTCCTCGCTTTCCCTCAGGTCCTGTTCTGCCCGTTTGCGTTCGTCTTCGATGCGCTTGCGATCGCTGATGTCGTTGAAGAGAACGGCTACCTTGCGCTCCTGGGGCTCGCCCATGCGAAAGGCGTAAACATCGTAAAACCGCCCCAGTTCCTGGGCCGTGTTTTCAAACCGCTCTGGCACTCCCGTTAGCGCGATTCTGCCGTAAAGCTCAAACCAGTGCGACTCCATTTTTGGGGCAAATTCTCGCACGGTTTTGCCAATCACGTCCACCAGTCCGGTCTGTTTTTCAAAGGCGGCGTTAGCTTCTAAGAAGCGGTAGTCAAAGGCATTGCCGGTGGCATCAAACAAAACTTCGATAATGCAAAAGCCTTCATCGATAGAATCAAACAGCGATCGATATTTTGCCTCTGACTCGCGCAATGCTTCTTTAATATCGACCTCACCCTGAATGTCGGTGCAGGTGCCAACCCATTGCCTAATGATTCCATCTGCATCTTTAATCGGCACACCCCGTACCAACTGCCAGCGCCATTCCCCGGTGTGATGGCGAAAGCGATGCTGAATTTCGAGCGGCTCGCCCGATTGAAGACAGTGCTGCCAGTCTCGTTCAGTATTGGGCAGATCCTCCGGGTGCGTAACTTGTTGCCAGTTCCAACCATGCAGTTGCTGTGGCGTAAGTCCTACGTAGTCTGCCCATTGGTCACTCATGTAGTCCACCCGACCGTCAGGCATTGCCGTCCAAATCAGCTGGGGAACGGTAGCGGTGACGGTGCGAAACCGCTCCTCGCTTTGGCGCAGAGCTGCCTCGGCACGGGCTCGTTCCAGACGCGGGAAGATGCGGTTTGAGATTTCTTCAATCAGTTGAATCTCGTCTTCACGCCACTGCCGGGGTTGCGAGTGACAGATGGCAATGTAATGGGTCCATTGGCCATGGCGATGAAATGGAACGGTGACAAAGGAATACATATCGAGTGCCGCATAGCCAGCGGCATCGGTGCGCGGGTCTGTTTGGGTATTGCAGACTACAACGGTTTCTCCAGCTCGGCTGGCCCGCACAAATTCGTTGCTTAAGTATTGAGAGATGCAAAACGTGCCCACTATACTGGGCACCTCTGGACTGCTCCAGCCGTGATGGGCGGTCACTCGATCGTGGGCTTCATCGACATCGGCGAAAGCGCAGGTCGTAATCTGCAAATAGGCCCCCATCTTCGCCCCAACCGCTTGCATAATTTCGTCGGCCGTCGAAAACCGCGAGAAGGCTTCACCAATTTCTGCAAGGAATACCCCATGGGCTTCCCGGCGTTTGCGCTCGGTGATGTCTAGGGCGATCGCGACTACCGATTGCGGTTGCCCCCCGCGATCGCAGACCGCATACACACTGTTATTGACCCAGACGATCGAGCCATCCTTGCGGATATAGCGTTTCTCAATCTCAAACGGTGTGCCCTCCGTCAACATTCGCCTAAACAGTTCTACATTGCGGGGCAGGTCTTCAGGATGGGTGATGTCCTGCATGCGCCGCTGGTAAAGTTCATCGTCTGAGTAGCCAGTGATGTCGCAATACTTCTGATTAACCAGCGTCAGCCTGCCCTCCAAATCCACACAGGCGACGCCGGTTACGGCTTGGTTAACAATGGCTTGATACCGACCTTCTGACTCCCGTAATCTTTCCTCGGTTTGTTTACCGGTGTCTTGAATCTGCTTGTGTGTGGTGATGTCCCGCGAGACGCACACAAGCCGTTCAACGTTTCCATCTGTGCTTCGAATGGGGCTAATTTTATTGGCCCACCACTTGGGTTCACCCTGAAGAGTTGGACGGTGGCCTGCCATGGAACATACCTCGCCTGCCGCTGCACGGGCGATCGCATCGCTGGCGGCCTGCTGCTCGGCTTCCTGCCACAGCTCAGCCCAGTATGTATTGAGAAAGGGCGTGACATCGTCAATGCCCAGTAGCGCCTGCCCTCCCCGATTCACGAACAGAATGCGCCCGCCTAAATCCAAGAGTTGGATGCAGTCATCGCTACTATCTAAGATTTGCAGGGTCTGGATATCCAATATCAAATTAGACGGCTGGGCTGAGCCAGCTCCGTCTGCTGCAACCTGACCATTGACGCTGCTGCTTACCTGAGTACAATTCTGAGAGAAAGAATGGCTTGGCGACGTAGAGTGATGGAGAGGCTTGACCATAAAATCTTCGTTTCACTCCAAAAAGTATTTGACGAGCAACTTCTTATCGGCCTCGCCCGTCGAATGAAGCAAGTGCTCAAATGGCATGACCGCCATGGGTAGAAGCGTTGCTCGCCCATGCTCCCATCGGTTGATGCTTGGCAATGACACCCTTATTTTTGCTGCCAACTTCGCCTGTGAAAGATTAAAACACTGTCGCACTTTTTGCACAGAATCTGATAACTGGAAGTGTTCAACTTTTTCAGAGCTGCGTGTAGCGCTAGTTGCGAACATGAAGGCGAACCCGACGCCTAGGCAAGCATTCTACCCGAACGTGCTATGTGATGTGACGATTCTCATCCACCAAAAGGTGTAAAGGCCTTCAACGTAAGGCTTGCCGTGGCTGACAGTGCTCTCGCTCTAGCACGGAATCTTGCACCTTTCTGGCAAAGAGGGCGTTGGCAAACCCTCGATCGCCTGCACGACCGCGATTCAGCTAGCCGAGGCAAGGCAGCATTGATCTGGGGCTGTATATCGTGCGCGAGATCGTCGTCGCCCACGGGGGAACGGGAGAGGTCGCCTCGACGGCGCAGGCAGGCACGACGTTCACCGTTCGCCTGCCGCGACGCACCCGGTTGAAGGCGACCGTCAGTAAGCGCAGAGACCATTACGGGGTTTGAGTAGTAATGGAACAGAAACCTACGTTAAGGCTGAAAGCCTTGCGGGAAGAGCTTTTCAAATCGTGTTTTTTACGTTCTTTGGCAGACGCTCTTGTACCAGTTGAACAGTGCCCTAATTGGTACAGAAAAATAGAACGGTGTATCAAGGGTTTCAGTCCCTTTCTGCCAATTGACGCCGTGCCTTTAGGTTTCTCTGGGTATGACTGACCGGCTCTCTAACGATTGCGGTGGCTCACTAAAATTCTGTAACCGCCTTACACCACTCCTCTCGGTATTGTGAGTCTGAATAAATTGCTGAAATTGCTTGGCTGCCAGCGGTTTACTCAGTAAGTAACCTTGAACACTACTACAGCCTAGAGCCCGCAATATCTGCAACTGTTCTACTTTTTCGACCCCTTCAGCAACCGTTTCCAGGTTTAGGCCGTGTCCCAAAGCGATCACCGCTTGCACAACGGCAATTTCCCTCGATTCAAAGGACAGATCTTGAATAAACTCGCGGGCAATTTTGAGGGAATGGAGCGGAAATTGCTTCAAGGCAGCAAGGGAAGAGTGCCCTGTGCCGAAGTCATCCATTGAGATGTAAATCCCCATATCTTTCAGTTCTTGCAAGGTGGAGACCGCGGCAGGAATATCCTGCATCACTACTCTTTCTGTAATTTCGACCTCTAGCTGGCTGGGCTCAAGCCGATGGTCTAGCAAGATTTGAGCAATCTTTTTGGGCAAGTTTTTTTGCTGAATCGTTTGAGCAGAAAGATTAACAGCGACACGCAGGGGTGGATTTCCAATGTTTTGCCATGAGCGAATCTGAGCACAGGCGGCACAAATGACCCACTCATCAATCGCGCTGATTTGCCCCGTCACTTCGGCTGTTGGTATAAATTCTCCCGGCATCAGCAACCCTTTTTGAGGATGCTGCCAACGAATTAAAGCCTCAGCGGCAGTCACCTGGCCTGTTTGCAGGTCTAACTGAGGTTGATAGTGCAGCACAAACTCACTTTGCTCCACAGCCTTGTGAAGATCATTGGTCAAAATCAGTTGATCCAGGGATCTCCCTATCGTGACAGAGGAGTGGAGTTTGTAGTTATTGCGCCCCTGATGCTTGGCGTCATACATGGCTGCATCCGCATTTTTCAGCAAAGTCTCAGCATCTTGACCATGGCTGGGGGCGAGTGCAATGCCAATGCTCGTCGTCACTCGAAAGGTCTGGCGATTGAACACAAACGGCTCACGCAGGTTATGAAGAACCCGTTGAGCCACTTTCGTAACATCTTTGGTGGACTGAATATTTTGAAGCATTAGGGTAAATTCATCCCCACCCCAACGCGCCACAATATCGCCCTTCTTTAAACAGCCTGAAATTCGCTGTGCCACTTGCTGCAATAGCTGGTCCCCAACTGCATGGCCCAGCGTGTCATTAATCGTCTTAAAATGGTCGAGGTCCACAAAGCAGACCGCGAGCATCCTACTATTTAGTCTGTTATTGGCGGGTTTGAGTTGTTCTAAAGCCTTGACCAGTTCTTCTTCAAACAGCAGCCGATTGGGTAATCCAGTGAGCCGGTCATGACAAGCTTGATGGCGAATCGTGGCCTCAATCCGCCGCTGCATCACGGTGATATATAAATGGGTGGCAAGGGTTTGCGACAGTTTGATGTCTTCTGCGTTCCATCCTGAAGCAAATGGCGTATCCGCTAAGTCTTGAGAGGATAAACTGGCATCGGCAGTAGTCTGTTGGCGGCTGGGAAATCCACCAGTTGTCAACAGGCTCGCACCTAGTTCGCGACGAAACAGGCTGAACCACCCAATAGCTTGTTGCTGATATTGCAGGGGCACAATCAGTACAGAATCAATGGCGACCGCTTCGAAGGCCGCTCCTAACGTCCGCAGGTCTGGATCTTGCCTAAAATCCTGCAGGGTGTAGAGATGGTAAGTTGGGGCTTCTCCACTGCTCCTTTTCCGATGCCTTCCACCGTTCGCGCTCTGGGCCAAACGACGCCAAAGATAGCTTTCACCCTCTAGGGTTAAAGCTGGTTGTACGCCTGAACGGTAAAGCTGGTCACTCTGCTCTTCGGGATCGGCGCAGATATAGAGCTGTCCACCAATACAACCAAAGGTGGTAACGGTAGCATCAATGACTTGCTGCATCACTCGGATGGCATCTCCAGGCGTATGCAACAGGCGGGTGAGGCGATTGATGGTGGCTTCCGCCTGGGCTTGCTGAGACGCTTGTTTTAACAGGGTTGCTTGAGCGATTGCAATGCCGACATGGGTCGAAAGTTCTTTAAGAAAATCCAGTTCCCAAGCTTGCCAGTCCCGATAGCGATGGCACTGGTGAGCAATTAACAGCCCCCAAAGCTCCTGATTGTGGAGAATTGGGACCACGAGCTTGGACTTCACGCCAAGTTGATGGAGGGTTTCGACCAAACAAGCTGAGATATCGTCTTGCCTAATATCAGCAATGGCGCGGACCCGACCCTGTTGGTAAAGGCGGTGACTGTCAATCGGAAAAATCTCCTCGGGTAGCGGTTGATCCATCAACGAAAAACATCCTGGAGCAACGGCTTCATTCGTTACTGAACCGGTACCGTCAGGATTGATGCGATAGGTCAGTACCCGATCGGCCTGTAACAGTTGCCTGACCTCAGCCACTGTCGTGTTCAATATCTGACTAAGGTCTAACGACTCCCGAATGCGGTGCGCTACTGCCGTAATTAAACGCTCCCGCTCAAATTGCTGCCGCAACACAGTCTCAGCCTGTTGGCGTTTCTCCAGTTCAGCTTGAGACTGCTGATACAGTTCTGACTGATGAATCGCGATCGCCGCTTGGGTGGTGAGTTGCTTGAGTAGATCAATCTCATCCGTTTGCCATACCCTCGCGCCAGAACATTGTTGCACCACCAGCAAGCCCCAGAGCTTAACCGCATCGACAATGGGTACGACTAGATTGGCCCGCACTTGAAAATCGGCTAGCAAGTCACGATGGCAGGGGGTCAAATCGGCGGTCTCAATATCTGAGATCGCCTGCACCCGACCCTGGGCATAGAGCTGTAAGTAATATCGGGCAAAATGGCCATCGTAAATCTGGGTGCCCGTGATTTTGCGCCATTGAGCATCCGTCGATTCCACCACGACACAGCCACTATGGTCGGCGTTGAGTTGGTATATCAGGACTCGGTCAGATTCTAGTAGATGACGCACTTCAGCGACGGTGGTCTGCAAAATCGCGGTCAGATCGAGCGAACCTTGAACATGAATGCGCTCAGCCATTTGCCTAACTAGGCGTTCCTGAGCGGATTGTCGTCGCAGTTTTGCCTCTAGCTGCTTTTGAGCCGTAATATCATGACAGATTGCGATGTATTGATAGGGCCTGTTATCACCGTCTAGAAAGGGGACAATAGTAGTATTAGCCCAATACAAGCTACCGTCCCGAGCGCATTTTTGGATTTCTCCTCGCCATACCTGCCCACGATTGAGGGTTTGCCAAATGGCTTGTAATTCAGTCGGAGAATGTTCGTCTTCCTCCACTAAGAGATGCTTGTTGCCAATGAGTTCTACCGCTGAGTATTGAGAAATTTCGCAGAACTTATCATTGGCATAGGTGATTAACCCTTGGGCGTCTGCGATCGCCACAATGGAAGACTGATCTAACGTAAACTCAATATCTGTACGGTCTTTTAAGGTTTGCTTAAGCACCCGGTGCCCGTATCTTAGCTCCAGTTGTGCCACAACCTGACGGCTCAGGATGCCCAACGATTCAAGTTGCTTTGAGTCTAGTTGACGCGGTTGCCGATCGATGACGCACAGCGTCCCTAGCCGATAACCATGGGCAGTAATGAGGGGGAAGCCGGCGTAAAAACGAATGTGGGGTTCCCCGACAACGAGCGGATTCTGCACGAAGCGCTCGTCGAGCAGAGCATTTTCGATGATGAGAGGCTGCGACTGCAAAATTGCGTGGGCGCAAAAGGCCCACTCGCGGGGAGTTTCCGTTGCGGTTAGGCCAACCTTTGCCTTAAACCACTGGCGGTGGTCATCAATCAGACTCATCAGGGCGATCGGGGTTTGGCTGATCGTAGTGGCGAGTTGAACTAAATCATCAAAAGCCGCTTCTGGGGGCGTATCTAGGAGATCATATCGAGCTAACGCGGCTAACCGAGCCGCTTCATAGTCGCCCTCGATATTTGACATCCTCTCTCTCCCCGTTAACGTCTTGATGGATCAACCACCGCCGTAGAGTAGTCCAGATAACCGGGTGCCTGTGTTTAGACTCAAACGTATCAGAGACTACAAATATCGTAGCCTTAGTACGGATAAAGATTGTTACTGTGATGTATAAATTGACATCCTTCTACAGGTTGTCGCCATTTTTCTATAAAGTTTGGTAGTTCAATGCGGCGACTGTCCCCGCTATCTGCTCCAGTCTCACCTCCAAATACCGCTACAATGACGTCAGCGACGTGCGGCCGCTAATCTCCTGGATTACTGGTGGCGCAGTATGGCTATTCTGATTCATCGCTGCTGCTTTCCATAGGGTAGGAGCGGTGCCAATATCAGGCAGCATGGCCAGCCTCTACTAACTGAGGGCAGCGCTAAGGCGCCTTTGGAGCAGTTCTAGCGGGATGGAGGGCAGTTGATCGAGGGCTGACCAGTCGGACTTTAAGGCTGCAATGTCGGAAAAGGCTTGGCTGACGTGAATCTCAAGATTACGGTAGAGTACTCATTTCCTAAGGAAAGCTGAGGTTCTAGCGCCTGGGAGTAGCCCCCAATCTGACGGCATAGTTGTCCTGCGCCACAAAGCAGCATCACAATCTCGCGGCAGCTCTTTCGTGAAACGTTCCAAAATTTGTCTAACACTGTACCAAACAATTCCCACTCAGCTATGCCCAAAGCATTTGGGTACAGGTACGGGGTTAAGCCAGATTGGCCAATTGGGTGTGCAGGCAACTACTCAACCCACAAGCTTTCAGCAAGTTAAGACCATTGAGCACTCAGTTTTCTTATTAATTACTTCAGCGACCTCCCCATAGTGTCACTCTGCCCATTCAAAGTCGATATTTCATGAAATTAGCTGAATGTATGCGGTCTAACGATGCTCATCACCTGCCGTAGATACCTTGAACTTCAACCAATAATCTCTCGGCGGTCGGTGTGCATGGGTGTTGTTAGGCAGTGATTTTGGTTAGATAAAATTTATACATGAAGTTATTGAGAATAATTTTGCCTTTTCCAGGAGAAGTAATGAGCTAAATCCCTGCTACTGATCATATAAATAGGAATAATGGAACTGAGAATTGCCATCATCAAACTTCCTACTATGAGAATGACGGAGAGTTTTGAACTCAGTAAAAGAACCATTGCCATCAAAATGATCACCAAAAAACTACAGATACCTGTCAGGAGCCATTTTGCCCATTGTCGCCCTTGTAGAACAAAATACATTACTACAATTGTGAGTAAGATGCGGCCAATAGCCCATTTATCCCGCGCAATGATTACCAAGGTAGTATCCAAAATACAAAGCACTAGAAACATAGCGATTAATCGATTCCGAGCATTCAAGATAGATTGGTCAGGCTGGATCATATTTTTTTGATAACGCCTAAATAATTACAATTGAAGTATTGCATGGATCAAGATCAGCTTTTTGCCATTCAAATTCTTAGGTTGAACGTTCCCCCCAAACAGCTCAAAACATTTGTCTGCAGTTTTCTGCAGTTTTAGTAGTCAAATAGCTTATCAAAATAAACAAGGGATAACTCGTAATTAGAGGGGAAATTTTTGCATAATACCTCCATGCGGAATCTTAAATGGAAATCTGTCTGCATAAACACCCCCACGGGGAGCTTGAGTGGAATAACTTCAGACTAAATGCCGAATATAGAATCTTAGATGGACAGATTCAGTATAAATTCTTGATGAATGGGAGACATACAACTTAAGATTTTCTTATGGCTAGTACGGAGTTATTTATGCATGGTTCAACTCCACCAAGGCGCTTCTTGACTGGGTGCGCGATGCGATTTTGCTGAAACATTATTCTTACCGGACGAAGCAGTCCTACGTTCAGTGAAACGCCTGTGGCAGAACTATGAGTCGGTTGCAAAGGGAGACGCCTAGTGAAATAAATCTGAGTCATGGTTTAGCTGCCCCGCGCCTCAAAGCAACATCACAATCTTTTTCAACAACTCTTTCGTCAAACGTTTCGAAATTTGTCCAGCACTGTGCTAGACAATTATCCTCCAGCTGCATCGGCGAAGCCAGATTCGCCAGTTGCGCGCGCAGGCAACTGTTCAAAGCAACCAAAAGTCTATGCCCAGCTCCGGGTCAACGCTAAGTTTCTTGCAGTTGCGGTAACCCTAGTTTTTTAGGGAGTGGAAGATTAGGCTTCACTCTAGGTCGTAGGTGCAGACCAGCGGTTGGGGGTGGCCAATGCCATAGCCCTGGGCAAAGTCTACGCCGATAGCTGTGATGCAATCCAGAATGGCGCTGTTTTCAACGTATTCGGCAATGGTTTTGAGGCCCATAACGCGGCCAATGGTACTAATAGCATCGACCATAGCGTAGTCAACACGGTCATCGAGAATGTTTTTGACGAAGCCACCGTCGATTTTGAGGTAATCCACAGGCAGGGTTTTAAGGTAGGCAAAGGACGACACGCCGCTGCCAAAGTCGTCCAGGGCGAAGCGACAACCCAACGCCCTTAACTGGCGGACAAAGTCGCTGGCTTTGGAGAGGTTAGCAATCGCCACCGTTTCGGTAATTTCAAAGCACACTTGCTGGGGCGGCACGGGGTATAGGGCAAACTGCTGGCGCAGAAAATCCACCATGGCGTCGTCATTGAGGCTGGCTCCAGAAAGATTGATCGCATAGACCGTGGGCACTGTTGGGTCTGAGTCTAACTGGTTATGCAGGGTGGGCCAGTGCTGAAACAGGGTGCTGACCACCCAGCGATCGATCTTGGCCATCAGGCCGTAGCGCTCCGCTGCTGGCAAAAAGGCCAGGGGCGGGATCATTTGCCTGGTGTCGTCCCGTAGGCGTAGCAGCACCTCGTAGTGATATTCTTTTGCTGGCCCCGGCGCAGTCGGCACGATGAGCTGGGCAAAGAGGCAAAACCGATGGTCGGTTAAGGCTTGGGTAAGGCGGGCCACCCAGCGAAATTCTTCCTGCTGTTGAAGCAGAGCCTGATCATCGAGGTGTACAGTATGGACGCGGTTACGTCCGTTATTTTTGGCGGTATAGCAGGCGGTGTCGGCGGCTATTAGCACGTTCTCCAACGTGTCGCTGTGGTGGTTGATAGGCACCACACCAATGCTGACGCCGATAGCGAAGGTGTTGCCTGCCCAAGCAAAACGGAAATCTTGTACCGCATCTTTTAGGCTATGAGCCACCCGCAGAGCCTGCTCAAGAGCGCACTGATACAGCAACACGCCAAACTCGTCACCCCCTAGGCGGGCTAGTGTGTCGGTTTTGCGAATGTGGCTCTGCAACAGGTTAGTGATCTGGCGCAGCAGTTCGTCGCCAGCGTTGTGGCCACAGGTATCGTTGACAATTTTGAACTGGTCGAGATCGAGGTAGCACAGCACATAGCTGCCCTCATGGGCCTGGGCTCGGGCGATCGCCTGGTGCAGGCGGCGTTCAAACTCGCGACGGTTGACCAGCCCAGTTAGAGGGTCATGGATAGCTTGCCAGGTAACCTGCCGGGTAAGCTGCCGGGACTGAGTGACATCGTGGAACACCATTACGGCACCTACGGTTTGGCCCTGGCGATCGCAGATGGGGGCGGCAGAATCGTCTACACCAATTTCGCGTCCATCGCGGGACAGCAGCACGGTATCTTTTGCCAGCGCGACCACGCGGTTCTCCCGCAGGGCTATTTCCACTGGGTTGGGGGCAGGCTCGCGGGTCTCTTCGTGAATGATGGTGAATACAGTGTCCAGGGGGCGCCCTTGGGCCTCCGCCTGGCTCCAACCAGTGAGGGATTGGGCGACGGGGTTGCAGTATTCGACGCGACCGGCCACGTCAGTGGTGATCACGGCGTCGCCAATAGAGTGAAGAGTGACCTGAGCCAGCTCTTTTTCGTGAAACAGGGCCTCTTCCATCTGCCGCCGTTGAGTGATATCGGCAAAGGAGCAAACTACGGCATAGGGCTGGGTTTCACCGGAGCGCACCATGGGCTCGGCATTAACGGAGATCCAGGTAAGGGTACCGTTGGGCTTGTGGATACCTATGATGACGTTGCGGTTGGGCTGCCCGGTGCGCAGGGTGACTATGGCGGGGTGTTTGTCGTTGGGGAAGGGACGACCGTCTTCATAGATGCTGCGCCAGCGCGGGTCGATGGAGGTGCGACCTTGCATCTGATCCAGCGTCAGGCCCAAAATTTCTTCGGCGCGGCTGTTGCAGGTCTGAATAACCCCGTTAGCATCTTGAAGTACTACCCCCTCCGCCAGGGCGGTTACGACCGACCGATAGCGGTCTTCGCTGTCGCGCAGGGCCATTTCGGCCCGGTGGCGCTCGGTGACGTCGTGGTAGGTGAGGACTTTGCCCACGGTACGATCGCCCACTCGATGGGGGCGTCCGTGACGCTCCAGAACGCGGCCATCGATTAGCTCGACCCGGTCAAAGGTCTTCTGGTTCAAATCCGCCATCATGCGTTGGAAGGCAGCATCAAACGCTTGGGGGTCTTTGGTTTGGCTGAGAATAAAGGGATAGAAGTTGGTGGTGGCACCGCTGCGGACGACCTCATCCGCCAAAGCGAGAGGAATCGCCCACTGCCGCAGAAAGCGGCTGTTGAAGTAGCGGATATGCCAGTCGGCATCAAGGACTAAAATGCCGTCGCCGGTAGATTCAAGGATGGTGTCGAGCAGCGATCGAGTCTGGGTCAAGGCATCGTTCAGCCGGTGGAGCTTCTGAGCCTGAGCCTGGGAGCGTCGGTACAAATGGAGTACTCCTGCTACCAGCAGCGCCGATATCAGACCTGCCGTCAGCACGATATTGGCTGCTGGCAGCAGCAGGTTAGTCACCTGCTGGGCCAATTGCGCTGAGAGCTCACTTCGCAGAGTGGAGCTCCAGCTGATCAGTGCCTCCCACAGTAGCAGACTAGCGGTGGCCACCCCAAACCCTACGCTCCCGGCCAGCCAGCGCGGCTGGCCGGGGTGGGGCTGACGGTGCAGCACTGCAACCACGATGCCTAGCCCCAGCCCTAGCAGCACCACGGCAGTGGGAAGCGCCACGCCGGTCAAAAAGCGCCAGGTGTAGGCGGTGCCCAGCTGGGTCAGGTAGCCCAGCAGCACGATCAGGTTGGAGCCAACCACCCCAGTGGCCAGGGTGGCAGCCACGGCGGGAATCCAAGGTAGACGGGCCGGGGGAAATTGGGATGATGGCTTGTGATCGGCAATCGCCAACCCCAGTACCGCCAGACCCAAGCATAAGAAGCTCAAAGTCGCGTTGGGGGACGGGCGCCCTGGCAAGGGCTGCTCGACTTGAATAAACAGCTGATGGATGGGTGTCTGAATGGCCCGAGGATCGATCTGGCTGGGGGCGTAAAGTTCGGTGGTGATGTAGTCGTGCATCAGCAGTTGGTCAATACCCAGGTTGATCCCCGCCAGGTACTGCACCAGGGTCAGCCCGCTAAGGACCACCACCGCCCCACTTAGGCCCAGCGCCCAGCTGCGCCACCGCCGTATCCAGCTCAGCAGCGCCAGTCCTAGCAAGACCATCAAAATCGCCGCATTGTAGCGAGTGGGCGGTGACCCCGCTGGCCACTGAATAATCGCTGTAGTGTGAGTATGCCAAGCGCTCAGTACCAGCAGCCCCAGCCCCACGCTCAGGCTCGCCGCCAGCCCCGGCACCCATTCACTCCACCGCGACATCGCTTGTCTACCGAACCAGCCCGGGGGAGCAAAGGGATCGTGTTGTGTCATGGCCTTCAGGCATTTTGGGAGCTATTACGTCACTGAACTAAGCTTGCCTCGACCCGCGTAAGGGGTGAGACTGGCGTGCTGAAAATTAACCCAGAAGAGCTATAAACCTGTTAAATTAAGCACCGGCGAATTGGCCCACGCTTTAAAGCCGCATCACAATCTCTCTCAGCGGCTCTTTCGTGAAACGTACCAAAGTTTGTCTAGCGCAGCGCTGGACAATTCCAACTCAGCTATGTCCAAGACATTTGGGTACAGATATGGGGTAGGTTAGATCGGCTAATTGCGCGCAGACAACTACTCAATCCACCCTGCCCTTAACTTGCTTAAGGCCGTTGAATTTAGGAGCATTTAACCCTAACAGGGATGGCGTCACAGGTACCCAAACAAAATCCCCACGGGCTAGCGGTACCTATGGGGGTTAGTTTTTAGGGTGCATCTACGATTCAGGAATCCTGCTCGTTGTTAGCCTATGGTGTCCAAACCCGAGCTTCGCAATAATGGGCAAGTGGTACCGTCACAAATCATCACCATGATTACTAAAGGGTCCACACAACCTGACGATCCACGCAAATATCTAGGGCCGCTGCACCAGCAGGCTGTTGATGTTTCCAAGACCAGCACGGGCGATTGCAGTGAACTGGAAAAACTAGAGGCACTGGTACTCCAAGCCACAGACGAAAAAAAAGCCGAGATGCTTGGAGGAGAAATAGAGAGGTAGATCGCTGCCCATGGCTCCAAGTTGATTCAGGCCTACGACTTGAGCGGGCTAAATAGCTAATCGCGCCAAAACAAAACCCCCACAGACCAGCGGTGTCTGTGGGGGTTTATTGCATCTAGACATGGCATCGCGCCCGCTGTTGGGCCTATGGTGCCCCTGATGGTAGGGTGCAATCGCACTCTACCCCCTGCGATCGGCCATGTGGCTTAGTCGGCTGCGTCAGCCTCAGCCCGATGCCGTTTCAGAGGGGCCAACACCTGCTCGTAGTTCATGCTGTCGTATTGACCCGATTGGCGCATATCCAACGCTACCCGAATGCCAATCGCGTCGCCGTCGTCCTGTCTCATGCGGATTGAGAGGGGCACGTCGCCGTAGCAATGATTTGGGCCAGCTCTTCTATGGTCATCCCACCTCACCATCAACCCACTCAATAAACTCAGACGGCTGCACCAGGTAGCGATCGCACGGGTCGAGGTGGCCGCCACTGACTACCAGGACATGACCAGCACTGAGCTGCGGAAGGAGTGCAGCCGCTGGGGTATCGCCTGGCGGAATGCCCACGGCAAGGGCAAGCACCTGCGGAAGGAGGAAATGGTTTCGGCCCTGTCATAGGGGCCACGCTGTCAGCCCACGGCGTTAAAAGAGGGCACCAATGCAAAAACCCCTGCCAATGTTTCAAGGTCATGGCAGGGGACTACCCAAAGTGATAGGTAATTACATGGTACTTGCAACCGTTCAAAATCTAACCCGCCGCACTCGCACTCGTTGGTATCGCGTCATCACAGCGCACGTTGCCAATGGTCAGACTATCATCGACGGCATCAACGTCGAGGTAACCAGCGGTGGCCACTACGGCTGGGGTGAGCAGGCCGCGATCGTGGCCCATGTGTCCGAGCACTACCCCGACCTCGAGGTGGTAGACACCTGGGCGATCGCAGCATAGACCGCTTACTATTACAGCTAATGAGCACACAGCCCCGGCCCTGCGCCGGGGCGTTTTGTTGGTTGCGATCGCCGTGGGTGCTGCTGCACTGCATTGGCAGGCCACGGACATTGCCGCAGCGAGTAGCGGTTTAGTGCGCTATCTTTGCCTATTCGCTTATTCGGTTATTCAGGTGATATGAGTAAAACCCCATGGGGCTACTGGCAATGGGCGCTCGTGGCTGTCGCAGCCTCTATAGGCTCCATTAGCTTGTCAGTTAATCCAGACCTGCTGAAGGAAATCTCTCAAATAGAAAGATGGGGAGTGCATCTCTTAACTACGACGATCGCTATAGGTGCGATTTGGGTGGCGACCACCAAGTGCGGTGAGTGATGCAATCTGATCTAGCCTTTCGTCGGCTCGTCATGGCCTAACAAAAGTAGACAGCCGCCGCCGTGCCACCGCTGATCAAGCTAGGGCCATGCAGGAGCCGCTCAAGTTCCGTCACCAGCAAGCGGCCATCGCAAGGGGAGATGCTGGGGAGGTTGCGATCGCGGCTTGGGCTGCTGCACTAGTTGAGGCAGCGTGTAGGCGGTTTGGGATATGAGGCGGCTAGCTCTTATTGAGCATCCATCGTCGTGACGATGAGGCTAAAAATTTCCACGCAGTCGAACTGAAAATCAGTGTTTCTTGTAGCTATATGCCCACCTTCTAGCATGTCTAAGATGTTGGTTCTATGGCCGTATTGGGCAGCCACCTCAACAGACCGCGCTGCGATGTCCCCGATCTCCGCTCTGTTTTGAGTGCATTTTGCGTCTACTTGATCTAGCAACCTTGCATATGTGCTCTCACGGCCTGGGAGCCCATCAATTAGCGCCATCTTTTCTTCAAGGGATTGATCAGACGATTTACCCGTATCCCTAGGTGCCTGAGGTGCAGGCACAGGAGCAGCAGCCTTGACCTGGTAGGCCCTGTAGCGTTCCGCTGCCACGTCACGGTTAGCGGTGTACTCGACGATCTTGGCCTGGGCCGTGGCATAGTCGGGGCTATCGGTTGGCACCTGCCCAAGGGAGGCAATCGCTAGATCCCAATGTGCAGACACATCTTTCCAGTGGTCATCTACAGCGGTCTGCGCGGCGACTGCGGCCTCATAGCCCTGCTGCTTGCCTTGGGTTAGGTAGTCGATTGTCTCTACCGGGGTCTCAACGACCTCTGCTTGCTCTTGCAGTTCTGCTACAGGTGCAGGGGGTGGTGCAGCAGATTGGCATGAGCTGAGCAACAGCAATGCCATTACCGCAACGGCGTTTTGAGTGTTGGTCATTGCGGTTCTGCTTCGCGTGAGAATGGGCCGGGCCTTAGTGCTCCAACCTCAACATTGCCAGCAGACTGCAAAGTGCGCTGGACAACCCACTAACTCTTGACCAGCCCTTCACGAATGGCCAGACGGGGCTTACCAATTTTGGCTACCAGTCCAGGGTTGAGTAGTTGCTCGTTGACTGGATAGCTCGGACACTTTATCCGCCCTAATCCCAAGGGTCTTCATCCCCCTCAACCATCCAGTGAATCATGGCCCATTGCAGTAGCACCAGCAATGCCGCCATACCAACCAGCACAGACGCCGCGATTACGGCCCCTATAACTACCGCCATTACTGCCCTTCTTGCGCTTCGTAAATACTTGCTAGTCTTCCCGCCGTCAAAGCCCGCTGGAACATGGTTACTAATGCCCCATCCACCAGGTTGGGGTAGGTGCGATCGAGCCCGGGCTCAGAGTAATTGCGTGGTGAGGCAACGGGTGAGCTAGTCAATCGCGACGGCTGAATGATACCGTCGCCTCTGGCAGGCGTGGGGGTGGAGTTTTAGGCTCTGCCAAAATAAATCCCACCAGCTTGTGCAGCCAGTGAAAAAATCTCAAGAGTTTCACAAATCTGGTGAGACTAAGTTGCTCCGACTGTCCAAGGGTCGGGCAGGGGTAGAGCGGGTAGTTTAAGGCTTGTGACCCCTAACTGTCATATGCCCACCGACGGACTACGAAAACAGCTGAAACCCTTATTCTCTCGTTGACTGGTTGCGATAACATCAAATAGGCTAGCTGCGCGCGCAGGCAACTACCCAACCCACAAGCCTTAGCAGGTTAAGGCCATTGAGCACTCGGCTTATCGATGTCACCTCAGCTACTCACCCACTCACCTCAACCCCCTGCAGCCAAACACGTCCCCTCCCGCAGCAGCGTCGTCAGGTTCTGCGCCGTCATTGGCCTAGAGAAGAGATAGCCCTGACCGTAGTTGTAGTTCATCCCCAGCATGAGGCTGCGCTGCTCGGCATGCTCAATGCCCTCGGCCACCAAGTCAAAGTTAACGCCCTCGGCCAGGTTAGCGATCGCCCGACAGATTGCCACTTTTTCTAAGTTTTGAGCGTTGGTGGGGATAAAGTAGCGATCGACTTTGACTTCATCAAAGCGAAACTGCAAGAGCTGGGCTAGCCCCGATTGCCCCGTGCCAAAGTCGTCGACCTTAAGCCGCAGCGACATAGCGCGCAGTTCTTGCAGGCTTTGCAGGTAGCGCTCCAGGTTGCTATAAATGCCGCGCTCGGTGATTTCAACACCAAAGCGGTTGCTGACAATACCTGCCCCCGCTACTCGCTGCATGATGCGGTCTAAAAAGTCATCATCTTCCAGCTCTAGGGGGCTGATATTGATGGAAAGATTGAACTCGCTCGAGATCTCCTGCCACTGGGCTAGCTGCTCTAGGGCGTGGCAAAGCACCCAGTCGCTAATCCGGTGTACCAGCCCCGTCGCCTCGGCCACGGGAATGAACTCCGACGGCGCTACCGAACCCAGACGGGCCGAATCCCATCGAATTAGGGCTTCGGCCCCGACAATCGCGCCGGTTTGCATGTGGCAGATGGGTTGGTAGGCAAGCCAAAACTCCAGCTCACTGCTGCGCTGTTCTAGGTAGGCTTCCAGGGTGATTTGGCGCAGCCGTCGTCGCGCTAAAGCACTATTCCACGCCTGAATACGGTGCTGAGGCAAGTTCGAGCGCCGGTTACGTTTGGCCTCGCGCATAGCGGTCTCGGCTGCCTGCAGCAGTCGGTCAATCGGGGCATCAACGTCAAAGGCGTTGATGGTGCCGCTGGCAACGCCAATGGAGACGCTAATGCTGACTCCTTCAACCTCAATGGCGAGAACATCGCTCAGCACATTTTCGGCGATCGCAGTCGGGATGGGGCAGGGTTCGGTAGAGTCGGCGTTGAGAGCGGGCAGCAGCAGCAAAAATTTGTCGCCGCTGTTGCGCACCGCAATGCCGTTGTGGGTTTGCGCGTGGTCTTGCAATACCGTAGCCACGGCCTTGAGTAGCTCATCGCCCAGGTAGTGACCCCGCTGGTTGTTGATCAGCTTGAAGCGATCGAGATCGATGAAGAGGCACACCTCCCAAGCCTCTAGCTCCATCTCCAGCACGCGGCGGTTGTAGAGGCCCGTGAGCGGGTCGTGGATCACACCGCTCACCTCCGTAAAGGTCATGTAGAGCAGCTCTAGGGAGAGCGGGGTAACTAGGGTCATGTACCAGCCCGAAATTTCGCCCTGGTATTGGTATTCCAGCCGCTTGGGCTCACCAGATTCAAGGGCTGCCAGATAAAGGTCGATTAGCGCCACCTGATAGGGGTAAACCTGCTGGCGGTGGGTAGGCATTTTTTCGCAGAGGCGATCGCCCGGCTTCAGCAAACCTTTGGTGATCGCCCT
>NZ_JACJPP010000030.1 GCF_014696135.1 Nodosilinea sp. FACHB-141
CCAGGGCCAGGGAGACCGCGCGGCAATAGGGCAGCATGTTCGCGGCTGCCACGACGCAAGCGACGCCGATCGCCAGCCAGTAGAGCAGTTGCCGGGCGGTCTTGGCCCCTGAGCTTGCACGGGCTGAGCGTTTTTTTGTGGAATAGGTAGTCATGGGTTGAGCCTCTAAAAGGTTTGCTAGAGCTTAGTTTGAGGGCAGGTAGTAGGCGGCCCCCTGGTACTGGTTCATTCGCCAGTCAACTAAGGACTTATCGCCGGTAAAGGCCATTTTTTGAGTGACGCCTGGGGTGCTGGTGTCGCTGTCGTCATCCACAATGACCCCGGTGTTGCCGTGGGCATCGCAGACGATAGAGCCTACGGGGATGGGTTGATTGGAAACGCTGTCGAGTACGGGAAGGTTGAGCACGAGGGAGACATAGCTTAGTTGATCAGCGCTAACGACCGGGATACAGCCGTCTTGATAGCGGGCGATCGCCACCTCGTTTTTTTGTGACTGCTCCTGCTGGCTCAATTGCAGTTCTGTCATGTCTTGGCCAATGCGATCGGCCTCTGCGCGGGCGTTGGCAACGCTGGAGGTGAAGTCGCCCAGGTTGCTAACGCTGGGGATTGCGGTGCCAACGATGGCGAGGGTGAATACCCCGTGGATCGGTTTCATAATGGTGGTGTCCGTTTACGTGATGGTTTTCGGGCAAGCCCCCAGCCCTGGTCTGCCAACCGGCTGGGGGTTTTTAGTGGGCGATGAAAAGCGCGATCGCAGCACCGGCCAGGGCCAGCAGGGCTAGGCGGCGTCGGTGTCGGCACTGGCCACCACCCCCAGCTCCTTTCCCACGGTCTGCTGGAGCTGGGCATGGGTAGCCAGTGCGGCGTTCATCTCTGCGATCGCCATCTCATGGCCCAGTTGTCGCCCCTGCTCAGCAGCCATGCCCAGCAGCGCGTTCCTGAACCCGGCCTGATTGCCCTTGAAGGCCCCCAGCGCTTGGGCTAACTGCTGCTGCTGCAATGACCGGCTAAGCCCGGAATCGGTACCACGGGTGGCCAGCGCTGGGGGCGTGTAGACGGTCATGCCGGAGCCCAGCACCTCTACCTGCTGCCGGGGCGGGGCCGGTGGCTCAGCAGGCATGAATAGAACGGCGGCGATCGCGTCCTGCTCAGCACCGGATAGCAGGGTAGGCAGGCCCTTGCCCTGGGGGGTGCCCTCGATGTTGAGAGCGGTCATCTTGCGGGCTATCTCGGTGTGGCTCACCCCGCACACCTCGGCAAACTTGCGAATCGATAACGGTTGACGTTCCACGGCGTTACACCTCCAGGTGTCAGTTCAAAATTGCGATAAATCAATGCTTTTGGCGGTTGGGTGGAACTATTGCGTTCCACTCGGTTCCACCGATAGTTACAGTAATAGCACGTATTCGTGAATGTGTGCGAGAATGTAGGCACGAAGTTAAGTCACGCTAGAAAGTGTGTGGCACTATTGAGGCGAAACCTATGAATACTGATGAAATGGCCGCCAGCCGTAGGGCAGATCCCAATTACGTCCAGATCTCGGGGCACGTTCCCAAGCCACTAGCGCTTGAATTTAAGCTGGCCTTTACTCGTGCTGAGATAAACCAGAGCGAGGCCATGGAAGCGGCGATCGCCCTGTGGGTGCAGCAGCAGGAGGGGGGCAAGGCATGAGCACTGGCGACAAAGCCAAACGTGCCCCAGTTGCGATCGGCCCGTTGTCGGTCGATGGGTTTCAAATGCCCGATGGTAGCTACCGGATGAGCATCACCGGCATAGCTGAGGCAATTGGCACTTCTCAGCAGAACGCCACAAACTTTTTACGCTCAAATGCCCTCAAAGCTTTGCAGGCTAGTGGTTATACGCCACAAACTTCTGAGCAAATAGAGGTGGAATCCTCAGAGGAGCAGGTTAGGGGACAGACTCGAATCACGGCTGTTCCGCTAGACATCACCTTTGCGTTCTGGCTATACCAATGCAGTCGGGGCAACCGCCAGGCCTATAACTTAGTGGCAGCTCTGGGCCTTGAAACCCTAGAACGCCGCTTTGATGCCGCCTTTGGTGTGGAGCGCAGCGAAGCCGAGCGCAACGCCCTGCTAACCCAGCGGCTACAGGCTGACTTGGCCGCAGCGGTTGATGCCCTGGCCGAGCCCGACCTGAGAACGGAGCGGGAGGCCCGGCTGGAACAGCAGCTCCGCGACCTGGGGGTTGAGCCCTGGCAGCTCCCTGATCCGGAGGAGCCCCCCTGACCCGTCCAGCACCAGCCCCGGCCCGGTGCCGGGATGCCGGAATGGGTTGATCTCCGGGGAAGGGAGCGCTATCGTTAACGGCCAAACAGGCTACACAGAGAGGATCGAGCCATGCAGACGTAAATACCCCAAAAGCAAAAACGACAGCTCTCCCGCCAAGAAGTTGCTGTCGCTTCGCTTAAACCGCCGAACAAACGGGGCTTAGAAAATTGATTTATACATATCATACCTAGCCCCGGATCAAGGCGCAACTGTTGCGTCAAATTTCGCGGATGATCCGGCCCCCAGCACTCCAGCTAGAATAGGTCTGCCTGCCGCCCACTGGGCAGAATGCCGCGATCGTCCACGGAAGCCAAACCCTATACCGAGGCTTTGCCGTGGCTATTAATTTTTCACTCACAACCCGCTGTCACCTGGGCCAACTCCTGGCCTGGTGCGACCTTGCATAGTGAAAAGCCCTCCCCAGCGCTAACCGGGGAGGGCTTAAGTTTTCTGATTTCTAGGGTCAAGGCCAGCCTCGAAACCGAGCCAAAGACCACACGCACACTCAACAACGCCCGAAATAACGTCATCGAGAAACTACATGAATTATATCGAGAATAATTCAGCTCACAACCCCGTCTATCCCGCCCCCGGCCCGGACATCCGGCCAGACCGGCAGGAACCGGAGCCGGTACCTAGAGACCTGATACCCAGGGAGTGGCTGGAAAACAAGCGGATGCCAGGCGTCCTGGCCCATGGCGTCGCGGCGATGACCGTTGGGCCAGCCGGGCTCACCTTCCTGATGGCTCTGCACTACTGGATGCCACGCAGCAAAAACATCCACGACGGGAAGATCTGGGTCTACAACACCTTGGAAACGTGGTGTGGATACGCTGGCCTGCCAATTGGAACCCTGCGACGAACAATCCAAGCGCTGATCAACCTGGGCATTGTCGAGACCTGGCGACCCAGCAGGCGGCAGCCAGTTCGGTACAGCCTCAACTATCCACGGCTGCATGAACTAGCCAAGACCGAGCTGGTAAAGGCTGGGTACTGGCCAACCCCCGAGTCTGATCAGATTGATCACACTCAGACCGCTCAATCTGACCAACCTGAGTGTGATCACTTTGATCACACTCAAACCCCCGAGTCTGATCAAAATGATCAGACTCAGAACCCCGAGTCTGATCATTTTGATCAGACCATACAGGAAAATAACTCTTCTCAGGAAAACAGCTCTTTACAGGACAACAACACCAGATCCGGATGCGGTGGTGAAATTTTGAATGGGGATGAGCCAGGGGAAGCTCAACAGACTGGCTTACCCGCAGCAAAGACCCCAGCGCCGGAACCGGCCCGGAACCGGAAGCCGGAGCAGCGACGTTCCCCGGTGGCTCCACCTGTTCAGAGCAAGACTGGCCTGGCTAACGACAGGAACCCCGTAGGAGACAGATCTTCCGCCGCCGATTTTTCCGCCGCCGAGGAAATTTTGAACCGCGCCGAGCGAGAACTGGGCGATCGCATTGGGGCCAGGCGAGAGCTGGCGAGATTCGCACCCCAGGCACTCCAGGAGGCGCTGGATGCGACCCTGCATGAACGGGATGGCTCACCCGCCGATGCGGTCGGCATGTTTGTGAAGAAGGCCCGCGAGAAGCAGACGGCGATCGCAGAAAAATTGGAGCTACAGGCCAGCCAGGAGGATGCCAAACGGCTGGCCGCCCAGCTCTACGCGGAACACGATCGACTGCTAATCCCGCTCCAGGAGCGCAAAGTCATTCAGAACCCGGCATTCAGGCGGATTGCCGTCTACACCCTCCACGACATCGTCAAACGACCGGAAGAGGCCCAGGCATACCTGGCCTGGCTCCAGGAGCAGCCAACACCGGCCCCTGTGGACTGGAGCCTAGAGGCCGAGGCCTGGGACGACGAGGAACAGGAGCAGGCAGCCGGTAGCGCTGGCGCTGCCCTCGTATGGGAAATCCTTGCCCAGTCCCGAACCCGTGCATTTCCCGCCGCTGCCCAGGCCAAGGCCGAGCCGGTGGCAACCTGTCGGGTGCCTGTTGGGTGAAGGTGTAGCGGCCACCAGTGCCGGAGCGCGGATGCTGGGTGAGGCTAGGGGTGAAGGGATCTTCTGTGTTTGGTTTCTAGCTCCGCAGGCCGTAGCTACGGACATCGGGGCCGGGGAAGTCTTGGAAGATTGCACCCCGGAGCAGGAGATTCAATTTTGTGTCTGGAGTAAGGCCTGAGCTGTTTGCGAAGAATGCCTTCTCAACATTAGCTCCGCTAAAGTCAGCCTCGCGAAGGTCAGCCCCGCTAAGGGTAGCTTCGCGAAGGTTAGCCTCGCGAAGGTTAGTCCCAATAAGGTCAGCCCCGACAAGAATGGCCTCGCTGAGGTCAGCCCTGTGAAGGTTAACCCTGCGAAGGTCAGCCCCGCGAAGGTTAGCCCCGTAAAGGTTAGCCTCGCGAAGGTCAGCCCCGCGAAGGTTAGCCTCGATAAGGTTAGCCCCGATAAGGAGAGCCCCGCGAAGATTAGCCATGGCAAGGTCAGCCCTGATGAGGTCAGCCCTGCGAAGGTCAGCCTCGCCAAGGTCAAGACCTATCACTTTTGTTATTGAGATGATATCCCCAGTACCAAGTCCAGCTAATCCTGCAATGGAATCAAATTCATGGCTATCAATAAGCTCCTTTATTCTTCTTAACGACGATGCAGTTCCTTTTAATTCAATATCAATACTCCCTGGACTTACTCTGTTCATTTCAACGTTGAAGTCCTGAGCCAATTCTTGAAAAGCCATGAGCAGCTTCTTTAGCTGTTCTCTGTCCAACTCGTTAAAGTCACCTTCTAGCTTGACTTTCAACGTTCTTGTGGCAGTATCGTTCCTCTTCATTTGAGAGGCAGATCTGCCAAATACCTGTATACCTATTTCATTCAAAACATCTAGCAGTGGCCCCAGATTTCCTGGCCCACTTGACCCTTCAAGCCAGCGCATCAAGGCCGCAGATCGTTGCCCTTGTGGAGCATCCAACCCTGGCAGAACATCAGCGGGAACTGCTAAGGCAGTTTCGATTACCAAAAATTGAGACAACGGCAGTCGATTGAGTGTATCAATCAACGTCAGTCGTTCCTTCCAGGAAAGATTGACCTTCTCCTGTGGCTCTGGTGCCGGTGCGGCCATGGCAGAAATGCATTTTAATGTTGCCCCATCATAACCAGGCCCAACTTGCCCAGCCAATCACACCAGCCCCAGCACCGGTGCGCCACATCTGAAAGATGGCGATAAAATGGAGGTGCCTGGCCCCGGCCAGAATGCCTCTCATGGATGCCTGTAAACGCTACACCCGGTAGCCATGGAGAGCCCTGCAAGACGATTACCATTCCGCAAGAAACGACGCGGCCTGAACATCACTGGCTCGATCGGCGTGACGTTCACCCCCGAGGCCCTAGCCCGGTTGGATTTCCGGTGCAGCCTGACCCAGGAATCCCGTGGCCAGGTGCTCAGCGACCTGATCATGACCGGTCTGCCCCCGGTCGAACCCGGCCCGGCTGCTGGGGGTGCTGCTGCATGAGTACCACCATTGCCCCGGAGACCCTGTTTGCCCTGGTCGAGCTGGGCGATAACGAGGCGATCGCCCACTGGCTGGAGCAGTTCCCCACCAGCCGGGAGGCCCTGCTTCTGACTGTCTACCTAGTTCACCGGTCTTACCAGTACCCGGAATCTGATGACCAGTTAATGGGTGTTTTGCGCTGGGCTGAAATAGCGCTGGAGCCGTTTTCCAATGTCGCCCAGGCGTGGGCCTGTGACATCGTTTCCGGCTACGAAATTGCCTATGGCAGGCTGGACCCGGAAATCTGGCACCGGGCCAGAGCCCAGAGCTTTGCCAAAGAACCAGTTCTAACTACACACGGAGCATAGATCCATGGATGAGAACCTTTTGATGGCCCAGGGCATCCTGGCCGACTTGCAAAACCGGATGGCCGGAGGACTGAGCCAGGAGCAGGCGTTGGCCCAGATCCTGGGAGAGGCCCCTGATGACGACACCCCCAGCAGACCGGAGATCCGGGAGTTTCCAGCAATTCCGGCAGTACCGGGGCAGGAAGCACTGATGTTTGGCGAGATGACGGCCAGCCTACGCCGCCAGACCGAGCACTATGAGCAAGAGGCCCGGCGGCTCCGGCAGGAACGCGAGGCCATGGAGCAGGGGCACCAAGCTCAGTTGGCTCAACTACAGGCCCAGCAGCAGGCCCAGATGAGAGGCCAGGGTGCTGGGGGCATTGCAGAGTGGGATACCAAGAGTCTCCGGCACCTCGACCCGGCCACCATGGACGGCAATATCAGCGTTGGCGACCTGGGCAGACTCTCCGATGAGCAATGGGTTGCGCTGGCGACCGGCGACCAGGGCCGGAACCGGATGCAGGCGATCGCAGGCCTCCTATCCGACTCCGACCGGGCTGAACGCGCTGCCCTGGCTGATGCCCAGGCACCCGACCCCAGGGTTTCGGCCAGGCTGGAGGAGATGAGCGCCCACGACCTCTACCAGGCCCTAGGCAGCGGCCACGGCGGCACCGTGCTCTCCGCCCTGAGCGACATGGCCCGCAGTTCTACCCCCGCGTCTCCCCGGCCTGCCAGGAACTTCCGTGAGGATGGGGGCCACGCTGCATGAGCACCCCTACCCCGGCCTGGGACCGGGCACTAGCTACCACCGACCCCGATGCCAAGAGCCAGGTTTTGCTCCGGTTGCTGGCCGCCCCTCAGCCCGACTACAGCCCCATCATGGAAAACCCCTGGGACCGGGCACTACGGGCACTGGAGACGCCGATTCTGATCATTGCCCCCAACTTCTCGGTGACCGTGGAGAGAGATTAGAGTCATGCCACTAACGATCGAACAAATCAGAGAAAGAGCCCGAGCCGCCCTGGCTGCCCAACCGGCACCGGCAGCCCCGGAACCGGAACCGGGGGTGGACTGGGAGGCGATTGTAGAGGCTCAGATTGCCCGGCTGCACCAGGGCATGATGACGCCACTGAAGCGATCGCACCCCATCGGCAGGAAAGACCGTCGCGCATGGAGCGATCGCCAGCCCGGCAAACCGGCTCATCCCCGGTGCAATCTGTCCGATCGCCCCCAAGAACTGCCCACCGTCGATGATCTGGAGGCTGCCAGTGGGCAGGTGCTCCGGCTCTACCAGGACGGTGGGGGCAGGCTCAGACGGCACCTGGCCGACCAGGAGGCCCAGGAGCAGGCAGACAGCGAACAGCAGGCACAAACACCCGAGCAGCCGGTACAGGCCGGTTTACCGGGGCAGGAGGGGCACGATGGGCAGGATGTGGACGGTAGAGCAACGGGAGGCCCAGCGCCAGCGGTGCCTAGCTACCCAGCCCTGGACCCGGAGCACCGGGCCGACCAGTGAGGAGGGGAAGCTGGCCAGCAGCATGAACGGATTGCGCCATGGCCTGTACTGCAAGCGGAATAAGGTCGTTCGGGTGATGGCGGCCTGGCTCATGCAGGCCCAGCAGTTTGAGGAGTGCCGAGCCGAGCTGGCCACTTGGCTACCCCAGGCCGTTGCCCTGCGCCGGGAGAATCCGGCCCTGTTCGATGCCCTCTTTGAGGTTCAAACTGAGAGCGAACAGGACATTTAATCCTACTAAGCCATTGCCAATCAAAAGAATGGTTGTATTTGACTCAGCCAAAGCCTTTTGATGCATGAACTATTTCAAGTCTTGTAAAGAACTCTACAAAGTCGAGCCCTCTTAACTCCGGAATGTCAGACGGCACATAAAAGCAACCACAATTTTCAGAAATATAAATATTTTCAACATCATCTGCCTTCAAAAGTTCGTTAAACTTCCGCTGGCTGTTTGACAAGACTTCTTTTACAAGCTTGAGATTCATTCTTTGTGGAGGCTTTAGAAAGCCTGATAGGTTGTTTTTGCTGTAAAGTCTAGTAATTCTTTCTCTATTTGCTTCATCCATCTTGTGTGTTACAAAAATAGAATCAGTCCCATATAGTTTTGGATTGTTGTCTACAATTTTTTCCATTCCAATAAGGTAGCAAAGCTTCTCGATTTTCCTCCACCTGTCTGTATGGTCACGAGTTATTGTTGCAAAAAAGACTCGATTATGAGCTAGTTCTTTTAGTTTTTGTATTAATTGCTTAAGCTCTGTGCTAGTTATCAGTCCTTTAGTATGAGGCATTTCGAGAAACGTCATATAAGTTTCAGTTGTTTTCCGCTTTGTCTTACCCATATCTGAAATCAATAAATAAGTGAAACTGAACTTAATCTACTCCCCTTCCCTCTCCCTGAGCATAATCAGGGTAATAGGCACAACATCCTTTATCCTTGGCTCATCTTCTTGCAACCAAATTTGAGTAATTACTTACTCATTTGAGTAAGTAATTACTCAAGTATTGCCTTGAGCAGCACTGAGCATTATCATCCCAGCATGATTATCAGTTTGATCGGCTGGAAAGGCGGAATTTCTAAAACCACCAGTGCTATCTGCCTGGCCACCTTGCTAGCTCGGCAGGGTAAAACCCTGCTGATTGATTCAGACCCTAACAGGAGCGCTTCCCTGTGGGCCAGGAAGGGCAAGCTGCCCTTTACTACCTGCACCGACAACGAGGCGGCCAGGGAGCTGATGAGCGGGGGATACCAGCACACCGTAATTGATACCCCGGCCCGGCCCGGCCCGGACGATGTGGTTGCCATTGCCAGGGGGGCGGATCTGCTGATCCTCCCAACTACGCCTGATCCGCTGGCTCTGTCGGCACTGGTACAGCTCACCCAGGAATTGCCAGAGGGAGCTAATTACCGGTGCTTGGTGACCATTTCACCGCCATCACCTCAAACCGATGGGGCAGAGGCTATCCAGGCATTAAAGCGCCATGGCTTACCGGTGTTCGAGCGGGCGATCAGGCGGCGGAAAGAATATATCCACGCGGCCAATGAAGGGCGAACGGTGCGGGGCATTGCCTGGCACGACTGGGAAGCAGTTTGGAGAGAATTAAACGATGGAAAAGTGGGATGACATCTTCAGTGCTGCAAAACCAGGGGACAAGCCGGCCCAGCCGCCAGCAGCACCAAAACCGGCCCCAGCCACCAGCAGGCCGGAGAACCCCTGGGAGGGGCTAGAGCCACCGGAGAAGGAGGCCACGGTGCGGCTGAACGTAGACATTCCGATCAGCTTGAATGATGCACTGGCTGATAAGGCCCGGCAGCTCCGGAAACCGAAGACCGAGCTAGTCCGGAAACTATTGGAATGGGCACTCAATGATTTGATTGAGTAACGACTTACTCAAGTAAGCACTCAATCACTCAAGATTCGATACCCTTAATGGTTGTCGCTCCTCCCTGCCATGACCACCAAAGCCCGCCGCCTGAAACACCGGAATTTCGGCCTGCACTCGGACTCGATGGGCATGTTTCTCCACCGGATAGCCCGATACCCGTTGCTCACCCGAGAACAGGAGCAGGAGCTGGCGCACCGGATGCGGGTCGGGGACAGGAGGGCCAGGGAGCAGTTCATTAACTCGAATCTCCGGCTGGTGGTGTGTCTCGCCAAGAAATACAGCAGTTCCCTCCCCGGCACCGGCATGACCCTGATGGATCTGATTCAGGAGGGCACGATTGGCTTACAAACCGGCATCGACAAATTTGACCCGGACAGAGGGTTCAAGGCCAGCACCATGCTCTACTGGTGGATTTATCAGGCCATCACACGGGCGCTGAGGAACCAGGGGCGCACTATCCGGCTTCCGACCCACATTTTCGAGCGGTTCCAGCGCTGGCTGAGAGCCAAGGAGCAGTTTGTCCAAGCGCACGGGCGATCGCCCAATGCAGAGGAATCCGCCGCGTTGCTGGTGGAAATCGGCCTCAAGCGCCGGGCTTTGGATGCCATCCTGGCCACCAAAGCCCGCTCCCTGGATGTGCTGACCGGCGAGGACCAAAACACCTCCCTCCTGGAGATGCTGGCCGACCCCACCTCCGGCCCCGGCACAGACCTGGAGCAAGACGACCGGCGACAGGAGCTAGTGGAGGTTTTGAGGTCGGCCCGGCTTACTGAGCAGGAATACCAAGTGCTCTGGCTGGCGTATGGAGACGGCGAGCGTTCCGACGCGATCGCCCAGCAGCTCGGCCTGACCCTAGAGCAGGTCAGGGTGCTCAGAAAAACGGCGATGAGAAAATGCCGGTACAGGGCAGGGCACCAGCGCCAGGGTCGGGCCGGGGCGGCAGCGTGAGACTGTCACAGCACCTCTACAAAAATGTCCCTGAAAAATCTAGTCCAAATTTAGTCCAAAAGCTAAATGAGACATATATAAATCAAGGGTTATCAAGCATTTTGGGATCTGAGTATTTGCTGTCATCGCAGCTATTCGGGCTGGAATGACGGTATATCAATGCTTTCAGCGTTTCTCACGTTGAGTCTCAAATTAGCCTAAAACCCTGACTGGCACAAGCCCCAGCCCCCGGCTAAGCCAGTTAGCCGATCGCACTGGCCAGGGCGCAGCTCCTCCTCCGGCACCGGGCACCATAGGCCCAGCAGCGGGTTCCTGAGAGCGCTCCCAGCGTAGATGCAAAACCTGAACTTAAACCCTCACCGGCACCGCTGGCCGTGGGGGTTTTGTTTTGGCGAGCTATCAAAAGGCGATCGCGGCGTAGCCAGAGGGTAGGGGTAGATGCCGTAACTCTTGGCTACAGCATCGTTAACTGCAACTTTTGATACCACGCGAAAACCGAGCCCACGTAATTCGTCGGCTCGGTTATAATTGTTGTTTAATGGCCTCCCATCTGCCTGCAAGCAAGGAGCCATTTTCGCTCAACTGCCCTATCTATCACCTAAGAGGAGGTAAGAACCTTGGACAACTGGTTTCGACCAGATTTGTTGACTTTGATTGCAATCGCTATTGTCCTGTCCATTGCCCAAAAGGAGGCAATAACCTTAGACAACTGGTCTAGAGCAGAGCTGCTAGCTCTAATAGCGATCTCCATAGAGTTAGTCGCCCTCATCGGGTAGGCTAACCTCTAAACTCCGGCCATATGAGATGACGCTCAGTGGTCGGTTTTTTTTGGCTTGTCTATAAGTATTATAGTAGCAACTTTGATCAAAAGTAGAAAATTCTACTTTTTGGTCGATATTGAAACTTTGAAAATCTAACGAGCCTAGTCTTTGGAAGGCTGAAAACCATTGGTACAAGAGGTTTTCAGCCTTTAAGGCGACAATGCATTAGCTCTGGTAGTGCAATACATTGGATCCAATCCGGAGCTAATCTGCCAGGCCGTGGCTTAAGGTTGTGAGCACCCGTAACTTCCGGCGTAGCTTTGCCACCAACCTGCACAAGCAGGGCTACAGCCTGGCCAAGATTGCCCGCCTACTGGGGCGCAGCAGCGCCAGCATGACGGCGCGGTATGTGGAGTAGTCGGCTCTGTATCAGAATCCGATAGCCTCCCCCGTTTCTGGATCGATGCCCAGTTCTTCGCAGTCTCGGTTTGAGTAAGGAGTAATGATGCCGCCAGGCAGAGTGGTGCCGCAAAGCTGAGCTAGATCAAGTTGATCGAGTTCATAAGCCCCATTTTTGATTCTCCCCATGTAAGCCCCTGTGAGGTTAGCCCCAACGAGGTCCGCCCCATCGAGTTTGGCCTCAAAGAGGTAAGCCCCTACCAGGTTCGCTTTTTTTAGGCTCGCCCCAACAAGGTTCGCTTCGCCTAGATAAGCTCCTGCCAGGTTCGCTTCGCCTAGATAAGCTCCTGCCAGATTCGCTTTGTCTAGGCTCGCCCCAACAAGGTTGGCTTCGATTAGGTTAGCCTCTTGAAAATCCAAGCCAGATAGGTTTACTCCCCGCAAATCTAGCCTCGATAGATTCTGAGCTTTGAAGCTAATAACAGGGGTTGCAGAATCTTCCTTTATCTGAGATAACCCGGAAGCTTGGATAAAATCAATTAGCTGAGTTCTTCTAGAGAGATCTAGTTCACGAAGTGCAGCAACCGTTCGCCCCCGAGCTAGTACAATTGCCCCCTCATTGGGTGTTTCAGATAAAAGATTCTGCGAGAAGGTAAGCTCCTCAAGCTTGTCAAAATATGCCTTGAGAACCGCAATTTGATTTGCTTCCCCTTGGATTTGCCCTGTAATAATGCTACCGGCAGCGGCTACAACCAGCGGTACCGCAAGTAGCTTCATCCATTCCAACTGAGGTAAGGAGAATAGAAACCACTTTGGAGTATCCCAACCCAGGAACTTAAAGGCTTGTTTAGTAGGTTCCCGAAGCTTGAGCAGAGGCCGATTACTGACAAACAGCGCTGTTCTGATTGGGCTACGGACAATCTGCTCAGCCTCTTTCCAAAGCTTGTCCTTGTTCAGCCGAGCACCTGGCTTACACCTACTGGCGTAAATTTCCCAGGCCACCCGCTCGGTATCCGCTCGCTGCTTCTCTGCATCAGGTTTCCGGGGCACTTCTTGCCATCCTCACGATTTACCCCATAGCTTCACCTGAAACTGGGCAAAATCCGCAAAGTCTGGGGGGCAAGCACCTGTTTCCCGGTCGGTTGGCTCGGTCGTCGGCTGACTGGCTGTTCGACCGGGCTGTGGCCTATGCCGGTCTGGCTAGGCTGGGGCAGTTTAGATGGGTGGCAAAATGGCTGAAACCCTTGCCAGCCGTCGCATTTTGCGACCTGCTACCGGCCAGAAACCTGTATTATCCAGGGACTGTGGCTGGTAGCAAAACAATGTCTGACAAGCAAATCCTTCTCCTAGCGATACTCCTAGGGAGCCAGGGTGTGGAATCATCAGCCGCCCCAGAAAAACAAGTGCCTGCAAACCTGACAATCAAGGTCGCCAGCCGCCAACTCCGAGACCACTGGGTTGCCGAGGCCCGCCGGGATGGCAGTAGCTTGACCCGCGTTGTGACCGAGTTCTTAACAGCAAGATACGGCAGGCCAAGAGGTTAACCAACCTCCCCGGTCGGTGCCCAGGGGCCAACCACCGGCTCCCCGGCCTGCTCCCGGTCGGCCAGTGTCAGGTTCAGCTCCAGCAGCCGTGCCAGCAGGTCGTCAGCCTGGCTGAACCCGTAGGCTTGCAGTACCAGGGCATCGAGCTGTTTGTGGAGTTTGTAGAGCTGGCTGGCCTCTTCATCAAAGTAGGCGTTGTAGAGCTTGGTGATGCCCCACTGTTTCTGCTCCATCTGCTCACTGCGGTACTGGTGCAGCTCCAGAGCCTTCGCCCGGATGGCTTGGACGGTCCCCGGTGCCGGTGCCTGGGGGAAGGGGAATGTCTCAAAGCAGGTGTTGTGGGTGTAGGCAATTCTGTCTTCAAGGGTTGATTTTTGGGCGTGCATCCAGATTCGGTGAGTCTCAGATGTCAAGACACCAAAAACATAAAAGTCATCTGAGGCAACGGCCTTTGTCTTGTTACCAGGAAGCCAGTTAGAAGGTGATGGAACAAAAATTGCCCATTTAGAAACTTCAGGAACGGCAAAATAGTAGGGCAAAGCGTCAAGCTTTCTCCTCATTTTTGGTGCGTTCTCTCCAAAAATCCACCAATTATCGCGCCTAACTTTGCGGCGATTTTGATCTCTAATAGGCTTGACGGTTCGTTTTACATGCGCAAAAGGTGCTAGATACCAGCTTGCATCTTCAATAGATTTACCAAAAAAATCAACCACCCATCTATCAGGTTCTCCGTTGACGTTCCTCGCTAGGTTCCCACCCATTGAGAATGGTTTTACAACACAAAAATTCGTGGAATCATGTTCCTCTCCCCAATCTTTAGCTGTTGCTTCATCTATAATAAATCCCTCACCTAGAGGGATTACGCCCTGGAAGCACTGCTCAAGGTTGGCACGGAGCCTATTAGCTTTTGAGACATCTAAAGTTCCTTTAAGAGAAGATGATATCTGAGGCACTTTTTGATTGTCTAAATAAAATTCTTGAGGTTCTTTCCCTGACCAATTGACAATACTGACATGAACATTGGCTTCTCCCGACCAAGGTTGAGAAGAAATGGCTTCATGTATCACACCTCCCTTTTGAATAACGTAGTCCAGAGTGGCGATTCTCGCTTTACCTTGACTAATCGAATTAGTGGCAACTAAACCAGCTCGACCCTGCTGCCCAATGCGGTCTTGGGATAGCCGAAACCAATAGGAGCAAAAATCAACAGAATCCTTCACGTCAGGGAAATGCTCAAAAATGCGATCAACATATTCATCGCCTAAATTTAGGCGCATGTGTTTTCCACCCAAGAACGGCGGATTCCCAATAATCGCATCAGCCTTAGGCCAGTCGGTAAACAGAGCATCCTGACAGACGATATTCCGGTCCAGGGTGTCCAGGGGCAGGGCCGGTTCGTACAGGCCCAGGCGGTCGATGGCTACCTTCCGGGCAATCATCAGGGTTACTCTGGCCAGCTCCACGGCAAACGGGTTGTTGTCGATGCCGAACAACTGGAGCGGGGTAACAAAGCCCATTTGTATTTGCTCACGGGGAGAGCGACGGCGTTCAGCAATCTTGTCAAGCAGATCTTGCTCAATCTGCTTGAGTTCCTGATAGGCGATGTAGAGGAAGTTGCCAGAACCACAGGCCGGGTCCAGCACCCGGTACTGCTGTAGTTCAAGCTGCAAGGTCTCAAGCTGGCCAATGGTGTTGGCCTGGTCGATACGCTCCTCCCAGTACCGGGAAATGGTTGGCCGCACGATCTTCATGATGTCGGCTTCTGAGGTGTAGTGGATGCCGTGCGCGTGGCGCTCATTCTGATCGATGGCCGATTCAAAGATGTTGCCAAAGATGGCCGGGCGAATCTTGCCCCAATCCTCCAGTGCCGAAACCTCCAAAAACTTCAGCTCCTGGTTCGTCAGTTGAAGCAAATGGATCTTAGAGAATAGGCCCCCGTTGAAGTATTCCACGCCCTGGTAGCGCCCGGCAGGGGTAATGCCGGGGGTGTTCATTTCCCTGAACAGGCCGCCGATCACATCGTAGGAACTGGCCCCGGCCAGGCAGTCCTGGACACACTGCACAAACAGGCTACCGGGCAACAGGCCCCGGTCTTCGGCAAACATGGCCAGGACGCACTGGAGCACGTAGCGCTGGGCCATCATGGATGCCTGGTTTAGGCTCTCAGCCTGGCCGGTGCGGAGCAGCCGGGCCTGGAGCATCTGGAATAGTTCACCCATGCGCCCAGCGGCTTTCTCGGTCACCTCAACCTGGTTATTGCCAAAGACCGGCTTCTTCTCCTGCACCTCCATGAAGCCAAAGGTTGAAGCCCGCTCCGGTAGCTGGGCCAGGAGCACCATGTCGATGGGCGTGTCGATCTGGGTGTCGAAGTCGTAGATCCAGAACTCATCGAAGTTGCACAGCATGACGTACCGGGGCCGGTTGGGCACCGCCCGCTGCCAGTAGTCAAAGGCTTGGGAGTAGTGCTTAGAGAGGTCAGCCCCACGCTTCTTCATCTCGATTAGCACCCGTGGCTTCCACACCAGATCGGTGAAGCCGGTTTTGCCCTTCTTGCTGCCTTTGTGGATGCGCTCCTCGTAGGTGGCCCCGGCCTGTAGTGCTCCCTCATGGCCAAAGGCCCGGAAGAAGTTTTCTAGGAAAACCTGGGCCTGACCTTTCTCATCTCCAGTGATGTACTGCCGCGTGTAGTTAACGAAATTGTTGAGGCTCTGAGCAGTTGAGGTCATGGGGGCATGGGGGGGTGGGGGTGGCTCTAACCCTTTATGCCCCTTTGTAGTCGCTGAGCCGTATTTATTCCATAAAGGTTCTCTCAACCGGTCCCCGGCTCCCGGCTAAGCCAGTTGGCCGATCGCACCGGCACCGGGCGCAGCTCCCCTACCGGCAGCGGGCACTATAGGCCCAGCAGCGGGTTCCTGAAAGCGCTCCCAGCGTAGATGCAAGAAGTAGTTTCAACCCCCACCGGCACCGCTATCCTAGGGTCCGTAGATGAGGATGGCGACAATGGTTAGCAGCCCCAGAAAAAATGCACTGAAAGCGGCGATCGCTGCGTACATCGAGCACCTAAAGGAGCCCGTCCCCCGCCGTGGCACCTGCGAGGATGAGGACGGCACGATATCGCCTGAACTGAGGACGGTGTGCCGCTACGGGCAGGAAATCTCCGATCATCCAGCCATCTACCAGGGTGTGGAAAGCTGGGCGACCGTGCTATGGGTGAGAGAGCATGTTTCCGTTGATGGGAGCGGGTGGGGAGAGCAAAAGCTTCACCTGGTTTATTCTGAAGTCGAGAATGGGGCGCTGCTGAGTGTGGCTGAGATTGATGTCTCCCATCTGCGGAATGCGATCGAAGGCAACGACGCAACATCCAAGGCGCTGGCATCAATGCTCAAAGATTTGGGGGTGCTCAAGACCAGCGACGACTCAGCCAGATGACCGATCGCACCGGCCAGGGCGCAGCTCCCCCTCCGGCACCGGGCACCATAGGCCCAGCAGCGGGTTCCTGAAAGCGCTCCCAGCGTAGATGCAAAACCTGAACTTAAACCCCCACCGGCACCGCTGGCCCGTGGGGGTTTTGTTTTGCTTAGGCCCTAGCTAGCTAGCTTGCTTGCTGGTAGAAAATATCCCAGACATTCTCATTGCGCTTTTTGGGGTTAACCCCCGCCCATTGAGCGATCCACTTGCCGCCGTAGGAAGCAGACCGTTCATAGACCAGGCCCGGTCTCATACGCTTGACGCAAAAGACCTCTCTAGCTGCGCGGGTAGAAACGCGATCGAGGGGAATAGGGTATCTAAGAGGAAGTTGCAAATCTTCGCCACTAGGCATACTGTTCTTAGGCATGGTGAAAACTCCAAATAGGTTTTTGCCGTCAATCGATACGCAAAGCTGTTTTTGCAATCAGTGGTATGGGCGCTAGGCAGCTTTGCGTAATCACAATAGATAAAACACAAGAAACGCCGCTGGAGCTGACTCAGGAAATGGCCCCTGCGACCGGGTACGGGGAAGTTCTTGAACCGTAAGATCATCCTTTTGCTAGCAAGAGAGTACGTAGATCGGCGCATCGCCCACACCCAGAGGTAGAAACCCACATGCATCGGTAGATTCTCGCCTGAGCCGAGTAGAATGCCCTGCTGGTCGGCATCATACCCGATTATTTTCAGATGTAGGGTCTAACGGTCAACTTTCTCCAGAAATGGCGCTAAATATAGGCCCCCGCCGCTACCCCCCTGGCCTGCATTAGCCCCCTTTAGACCTGCTCTAGGGGGCTTTGTTCTGGGCACCATAGCCTGGTCGCGTGAGTGCTGCTATGAACCCTGGGGAATGGCCTGCTGATTGGATGTTCTATACCGGCAACAACACCGGGCTAGGGGCAGACCTGTTCTGGTTGGGTGGCATTGCTGTGATGCTGTGGTGGCACTTCAGGCAAGCGCGTCAGAGTTAGCCAGGGGCCAAAGGTCACCCCAGCCGGTGTTCCTGGAGTCCAGCAGGCCCAGCAATGAATATCCTAGGCTCCGGTTCCGGCAGCTCCGGTACATGCCCGTGCTGGATCAGCAGCAGCCCAGACCATTCTGGCTCCGGTGCCGTCCAGTCCCCAGCCAGGATGGCCTGATACGCCTCCTGGAATGCGATCGCCTGCCGGGGCCTGTTGCGCTGGGGTCGCCAGTAGTAGAGCGCTCCCGGCGTGTGTACCGGCCTCAGGAGCCGGGCCGGTGCAGTCATCACATGGCCGTAGCTTTTGGGGCCGTATTGATTGCAGGTCGCCTCCTTGAAGGCGAAACCGATGATCGCCGGGGTCGCCTGGCTGCTGGCATGGATCAGCGTCAGCCCGGCCCAGCTCGACTCCCAGGAGCGAAACTCTTCCAATTTGTAGCCATCACATATTTCATCGGCATAGGGCTGTCTGATACTCAGAGCCCTTAGATTCTCCGTTCTATTAATCATTGCATCGTTTTATAAGTGGTCGTTTTAAGCCGGGTTCTTGATGCTCCTAAATGTCAGAGACAAAAGCCCAAAAGCCCTGTAAAGCCGCCATTATAGCGCATATTTACTAATATGAATTAGCCCCTGTTTTGAGGTATTTTGCTAATAATAAATATCTCTTCCAATTCCCGGCGTTCCCAGCCCGGTCCCGGCCTGCATGGCTGGAGAAGGGCACCAAAAAGCCCCAGCCTGGGTAGACCAGAACCGGGGCGGGTGTAATGGTATATTTCTTACTCCTAAATAGTGTCGGTTGGCGGTAGGTGGTGCCGTCTTGTGGCTGTCTACCCGTTGTCTCGTAGCTGTCTCGCGAGACAATCCGAAAGGCAACTCACGAGACAGCGAGACAACGAAGAGACAAGGGGTTTAGGGATTCTGTCTTGCGGCGTAGACAGTCACGAGACATCACGAGACAGCGTAGCGGGGCGGGTTCTCGGGGAGGCGATCGATAAAGCCCTCGTGCGCCATCCGCTCTAATTTTTGCTCCAGTGTTTTGGTGTCGATGCCATCCTTTAGAGCCCGGTGTTTTTGCCTGATTTGGGATGCCCGTAGCGGCTCGTTGGCTTTAATTAACACCTCCCTGATAATGGCAACCTCATCGTCTGAACTGTCAGCAGAGTATGCCGATTCTAGCTCCTGGTTGTTGGACGTTTGCCCTAGCTCTAGGGTGGGCACCTCAACAGCAATCGGCGTGTTTTTCTGGCCAGGGTAATAGACGTTTGCTTTACCCGATGGCATGGCCCTACCCCCAGGGCCAACGATCGCCGATAGCTCAATTTCGAGTAAGGTTTGGTCGCGTTGTTCAGCTACACCGGCCTTACCACCCAGTGAGGTTAGAGTGCGACCGTGGGCGACGTACACAGCAAACATGTTGACCTTTCGCAGGTCAGACATAGAGCTGGCAAAAAACTGGCCAGAGTGGGGGCAGTGGCTAGCCCAATTGGTAAACTCCTCCGTCAGCAGGGTGTAGGGTTTGGGGTTGAAGTTGGGGCGCTGGCTGAGCACCTGATACCGGCTTTTCACCAGATCAGCAAAGGCCACCAGGCGATCGTCGCAGGCTTGATAGTCCATACCAGCACCATAGACCGGCAGGCTCTCCCAGGCACCGTAGGCGGCATGGGGATCTAGGATTTCGCAGTGATGCCCAGCGGCTAAGCGCTGCTGAATGAGCCAGTGGGCCAAGGTGCTTTTGCCGCTGCCCTGGGGACCGTAGATCAAGATCGTGGGATAGGCCAAGCACTCTTGCAGGATGCCGGTTGCCGTCGGTGCGATCGCAACCTCATCCTCATCCCACTGCTGGGCACCGGCAGGCATGGCAGCCACAGGCAAGGCATTAAGGCGGGTGCTTGGGCCGATGGGGGCGGGTAGAGGCGCTGGGGTTTCCGGCGCGGCTGGGGGCGCATTCTTGCCCAGAAGACCCAACGCTTTGGCCAGGCTCTCAGCGTCACCGGATAGCCTTAACTCACGGGCGATCGCCTGGGCTAGCTCGGCCTGTACCCGGTCGGCCCCAGCACCGGCCTGGTATTCCCGGAGCTGCTTTTTATCCAGCAAGTGGGCCACCAGGCCATCTGATACCGCTTCAATTTGGTCGCTGTTGCGCTCGTTAGCATCCCAGGCCAGGTAGAGCCCGTAGGCCAGGGCAGCCAGGCCGGTTATGGGATTTAGCAGGCTACCCAGAATGAGCCCACCAGCCAGGCCCCCACCGATGTAGAGCTTGGGATTGTGCATCGTCTCGGCTGCATCTTCGGCGGTGTCAATCCAGAGGGTTTGAGGTTTAGTCAAATTCGTCATAGTTTCACCTAAAAGTAAGGGGGCATCGTTGCCCCCGGTTGCCGTGGTTATTAGCTATGGGCTCGTTTGAGGTAATGCCATTGCAGGCCCAGAAATAGAATGAAGCGCACCATCATTTCAAAGCAGAACAGCATGACGACAATTAGGCCAACACTGCCCCAATTCACCAGGCCCCATTGCCCGGTAAAGATGACAAATATCAGTTGCCCAAACCCGCCATCGACGGGCGGAAATATGGCCAGGCAGATTAGGGTGTCCACGATGTAGGCAACCAGGCTAGCCCGGTTGGCAGTGCGGATGCTCAGCAGGGGGAAGCGGTTGTACCACTCCTTGAGGCTCACCAGAGCGGGATCGTCGTCCTCATGCACCTGGAGCTGGTCTGCGGTGTCGGCCTCCAGCGCGATCAGGCGCATCAACTTGCGATCGTGCTTTAGCAGGATGGGGTAAGCCTCTGCGGTTTGAATGAAGGCCCACAGCACGACCCCGACCGGGATGGACACCAGAGCCAGGGCACGATTCCCGAAAAAGCCCACCATGCCTTGCAGGTTAAAGATATCGACCAGGGCCAGGGAGACCGCGCGGCAATAGGGCAGCATGTTCGCGGCTGCCACGACGCAAGCGACGCCGATCGCCAGCCAGTAGAGCAGTTGCCGGGCGGTCTTGGCCCCTGAG
>NZ_JACJPP010000031.1 GCF_014696135.1 Nodosilinea sp. FACHB-141
AGTAAGGACCTGGCATCGAGCTATTTTGACAAGGGGCAACCCCCTCACTATCTTCGCCGCAGCTGCGTTTCACGACTGAGTTCGGGATGGGTCAGAGTGGGACCACAGCGCCAGAGACACCAGGAAAGCTTACGTTGCTTAAATATTGTGTTGTTTGAGTTCCTTGAGGAACTGAATAGAGAGAAGTGCGGCTGTGCACACAGCCATGATTGATTCGTTTAGTGAATCTGTGATGAGGTCAAGCCCTCGGTCTGTTAGTACGCCTCGACTACATCCATTGCTGGACTTCCATCTAGCGCCTATTAACGGGTGGTCTACCCGTGACCTTACTGGCTTATGCCATGGGAACACTCATCTTGAGGTGGGCTTCCCACTTAGATGCTTTCAGCGGTTATCCACTCCGCACTTAGCTACCCTGCGTTTACCGTTGGCACGATAACAGGTACACCAGCGGTGCGTTCTTCCCGGTCCTCTCGTACTAAGGAAGACTCCTCTCAATGTTCCTACGCCTGCACCGGATATGGACCGAACTGTCTCACGACGTTCTGAACCCAGCTCACGTACCGCTTTAATGGGCGAACAGCCCAACCCTTGGGACCGACTACAGCCCCAGGTTGCGATGAGCCGACATCGAGGTGCCAAACCTCCCCGTCGATGTGAACTCTTGGGGGAGATCAGCCTGTTATCCCTAGAGTAACTTTTATCCGTTGAGCGACGGCCCTTCCACGCGGAACCGTCGGATCACTAAGGCCTACTTTCGTACCTGCTCGACTTGTCAGTCTCGCAGTCAAGCTCTCTTATGCCTTTACACTCGAAGGCTGATTTCCAACCAGCCTGAGAGAACCTTTGCGCGCCTCCGTTACCATTTAGGAGGCGACCGCCCCAGTCAAACTGCCCACCTGATACTGTTCTCTGCCCGGATAACGGGTCAAAGTTAGAATTCTAGCCTTAATAGAGTGGTATCTCACCAGTGACTCCATAACCCCCACAAGGGCTACTTCAAAGTCTCCCACCTATCCTGCGCAATTAAAGCCCGAACCCAATACCAAGCTACAGTAAAGCTTCATAGGGTCTTTCTGTCCGGGTGCAGGTAGTCCGTATCTTCACAGACATTCCTATTTCGCCGAGCCTCTCTCCGAGACAGCTCCCAGATCGTTACGCCTTTCGTGCGGGTCGGAACTTACCCGACAAGGAATTTCGCTACCTTAGGACCGTTATAGTTACGGCCGCCGTTCACCGGGGCTTCAGTCGCTAGCTTTAGCTCCGAAGAGCCTGACCAACTTCCTTAACCTTCCGGCACTGGGCAGGCGTCAGCCCCCATACATCGTCTTGCGACTTAGCGGAGACCTGTGTTTTTGGTAAACAGTCGCCTGGGACTCTTCACTGCGACCACCTCTCGGTGGTACCCCTTCTCCCGAAGTTACGGGGCCATTTTGCCGAGTTCCTTAGAGAGAGTTATCTCGCGCCCCTTAGTATACTCTACCTTCCCACCTGTGTCGGTTTAGGGTACGGGCCAATTTGAATTAACGTGGTTCGGGCTTTTCTTGGAAGCCTGACATCAGACACTTCCCCGTCGTAACGGGTCGTACTCGCTTCTCAGCTCAAGACGTTTTCGCCGTCTCTCAACACCTCGATAGCTTAAACCGGTAACCAACATCCGGCTGTCTTAGCCTTCTCCGTCCCCCGCCACAATCCAAATCAGGTACGGAAATATTAATCCGTTGTCCATCGACTACGCCTTTCGGCCTCGCCTTAGGTCCCGACTAACCCTCCGCGGACGAGCCTTCCGGAGGAAACCTTGGGATTTCGGGGTGTAGGATTCTCACCTACATTTTCGCTACTTAAGCCGACATTCTCACTTCTGTACAATCCACGCCTGCTCTCGCTAACGCTTCAACTCATACAGAACGCTCCTCTACCACTTGTATAAATACAAGTCCACAGCTTCGGTAGGATGCTTAGCCCCGTTCATTTTCGGCGCAGGATCGCTTGACCAGTGAGCTATTACGCACTCTTTTAAGGATGGCTGCTTCTAGGCAAACCTCCTGGTTGTCTCTGCAATCCCACCTCCTTTATCACTTAGCATCCATTTGGGGACCTTAGCTGGTGGTCTGGGCTGTTTCCCTTTCGACGATGAAGCTTATCCCCCACCGTCTGACTGGCATTGTGTGCTACGGGTATTCTGAGTTTGACTCGATTTGGTACCGCTCTCGCAGCCCGCACCGAATCAGTGCTTTACCCCCCGTATATAATCAATACCGCTGTGCCTCAACACATTTCGAGGAGAACCAGCTAGCTCCGGGTTCGATTGGCATTTCACCCCTAACCACAGCTCATCCGCTGGCTTTTCAACGCCAGTCGGTTCGGACCTCCACTTGGTATCACCCAAGCTTCATCCTGGCCATGGTTAGATCACCCGGGTTCGGGTCTATAAAATCTGACTATCGCCCTATTCAGACTCGCTTTCGCTTTGGCTTCAGCATTTCCGCTTTAACCTGCCAGACCCTATAAGTCGCCGGCTCATTCTTCAACAGGCACGCTATCACCCGTTTAATCGGGCTCTAACTGCTTGTAGGCTCACGGTTTCATGTTCTATTTCACTCCCCTCCCGGGGTTCTTTTCACCTTTCCCTCGCGGTACTGGTTCACTATCGGTCACGCAGGAGTATTTAGCCTTACGAGGTGGTCCTCGCGGATTCACACGGGATTTCTCGTGCCCCGTGCTACTCGGGATTCAGCTAGTATCGTTAAGTTTTCGACTACAGGACTTTCACCTTCTCTGGTGCATCATTCCAATGCTTCGTCTAACCGCTCGAGTCCATATCGCTGTCCCACAACCCCAATGGTAAAAACCACTGGTTTAGGCTCTTCCCAGTTCGCTCGCCGCTACTAAGGGAATCGATTTTTCTTTCTCTTCCTACAGCTACTAAGATGTTTCAGTTCGCTGCGTTCGCTCGCGCCACCCTATGGATTCAGGTGGCCGTATATAGGGTTGCCCCATTCGGAAACCTTCGGATCAAAGCCTGCTTCCAGCTCCCCGAAGCGTATCGTCGGTAACCACGTCCTTCTTCGCCTCTGCGTGCCTAGGTATCCACCGTGAGCCCGTTGTAGCTTGACCTTCATTTCATTGGTGTCACCCAACAAAATTCACTCTTCTCTCAACGAACTTTGAATGTTCTGTGTGTACTACCTTACACTTCTCTCATATTCAGTTTTCAAGGTTCTTTGCTAGGCTCTCACCCAGCAGACTATGTCCTGGTATTCCCAAAACACACTGTGCTGAATTTAATCCCTGCTTTCGTGGTGGAGGTTAGCGGACTCGAACCGCTGACATCCTGCTTGCAAAGCAGGCGCTCTACCAACTGAGCTAAACCCCCACGCAGTGGGCCATCCTGGACTCGAACCAGGGACCTCACCCTTATCAGGGGTGCGCTCTAACCACCTGAGCTAATAGCCCGTGTTTAGTTTCCTTTCCCCTAAATAACTATTGCTAGCAGTTACCTAAAGTCAAGAAATAAACCTCAACCATAGTCTAGAAACTAATCTCAAAGTCCTGAACGACCTAGAGTGACCACTCAATACTCCTAATTCAATATGGTTCGGAGTTATCAAGGGTAGGTCTCCCTAAAAGGAGGTGATCCAGCCACACCTTCCGGTACGGCTACCTTGTTACGACTTCACCCCAGTCATCAGCCCTGCCTTCGGCGCCCTCCTCCGCGAACGGTTAGAGTAACGACTTCGGGCGTGGCCAACTCCCATGGTGTGACGGGCGGTGTGTACAAGGCCCGGGAACGTATTCACCGCCGTATGCTGACCGGCGATTACTAGCGATTCCGCCTTCATGCAGGCGAGTTGCAGCCTGCAATCTGAACTGAGCCACAGTTTATGGGATTTGCTTGCACTCGCGCGCTCGCTGCCCTCTGTCTGTAGCATTGTAGGACGTGTGTAGCCCAAGACGTAAGGGGCATGATGACTTGACGTCGTCCCCACCTTCCTCCGTGTTGTCCACGGCAGTCTCCCCAGAGTGCCCAACTTAATGATGGCAACTAAGGACGAGGGTTGCGCTCGTTGCGGGACTTAACCCAACATCTCACGACACGAGCTGACGACAGCCATGCACCACCTGTCTCTGCGCTCCCGAAGGCACTCTCTCATCTCTGAAAGATTCGCAGGATGTCAAGCCTTGGTAAGGTTCTTCGCGTTGCATCGAATTAAACCACATCCTCCACCGCTTGTGCGGGCCCCCGTCAATTCCTTTGAGTTTCACACTTGCGTGCGTACTCCCCAGGCGGGATACTTAACGCGTTAGCTACGGTACTGCACGGGTCGATACGTCCAACACCTAGTATCCATCGTTTACAGCTAGGACTACAGGGGTATCTAATCCCTTTCGCTCCCCTAGCTTTCGTCCCTCAGCGTCAGTTGTGGCCCAGTAGAGCGCCTTCGCCACTGGTGTTCTTCCCGATATCTACGCATTTCACCGCTACACCGGGAATTCCCTCTACCCCTACCACACTCTAGCTTCCCAGTTTCCATTGCCGATCCACAGTTGAGCTGTGGGCTTTGACAACAGACTTAAAAAGCCGCCTGCGGACGCTTTACGCCCAATAATTCCGGATAACGCTTGCCTCCTCCGTCTTACCGCGGCTGCTGGCACGGAGTTAGCCGAGGCTTATTCCTCTGGTACCGTCAGTTCTTCTTCCCAGAGAAAAGAGGTTTACAACCCTAAGGCCTTCCTCCCTCACGCGGCGTTGCTCCGTCAGGCTTTCGCCCATTGCGGAAAATTCCCCACTGCTGCCTCCCGTAGGAGTCTGGGCCGTGTCTCAGTCCCAGTGTGGCTGATCATCCTCTTAGACCAGCTACTGATCGTCGCCTTGGTGAGCCATTACCCCACCAACTAGCTAATCAGACGCGAGTTCATCCCTAGGCGATATAACATTTCACCTCTCGGCATATGGGGCATTAGCAGTCGTTTCCAACTGTTGTTCCCCTCCTAAGGGCAGATCCTCACGCGTTACTCACCCGTCCGCCACTAACCCCGAAGGGTCCGTTCGACTTGCATGTGTTAAGCACGCCGCCAGCGTTCATCCTGAGCCAGGATCAAACTCTCCATGTTAGTGACTAATCCCGAAAGATTAGCCGCAGTTAGTTACTCGTGAAAAGTAACCCGAAAAGCATGTCCCGGATACCTCAGTATCCGATTCTGTCTTCTTACTTGACTCAACTACAGCACAAGTGCTATCGTTGAACCAATTTAATCCTTGACAGGAACCTTGGCTTTGTTTCTAGACTATGTAGTTGTCGAGGTTCGCTTCAACCCTCGGTGAAAGACTCGTTCGAGTCGCTTCCCTCAGGCGCTTTATCAATATA